>CAYNWR010000024.1:0-14234 GCA_964400915.1 uncultured Burkholderiaceae bacterium | reverse complement strand
CTCCAGCGTGGGGCCCCAGCGGGAACACGCGCGCAAACCCAAGCACCGCATCTGAGGGGCCTGTGTCCCTCGTGGCCTGTCCGATGCCGCATCCATGAGGTGGCTCCATGAGGTGGCATCGGTGAGGCCGCAGAACGCAGCTTGATGGCCCAGGCACAGCCTGGGTGCAACGCGAGGATGGCGCGCGTAAGATTTGCCCTGATCCGCAAGACCAAGGCGGCATCGGAGGTGTTGTCGTGGACTTGTCGACCGAATCAATCGTGCTGGGGGGTGGGTGTTTCTGGTGCACCGAGGCGGTGTTCAAGGCCGTTCGAGGTGTGACGGATGTTGAATCCGGCTACAGCAATGGCCACGTCCAGCGCCCCAGCTATGAGGACGTTTGCACCGGCACCACCGGGCACAACGAAGTCGTCAAGCTGGAATTCGACCCAGCCCTGATCAGCCTGGACGAGATCCTGCAGATTTTTTTCCTCATCCACGATCCAACAACGCTCAATCGGCAGGGCAACGACGTGGGGACGCAGTACCGCAGCGGCATCTACACCACCTCGCCCGCCCAGCAGGAATCGGCGGCGGCCTTTGTGCAGCGTCTGGGCGACGACAAGGTGTTTTCGCGGCCTGTGGTGACGGAGGTTCTGCCTTTGGCCAACTACTGGCCAGCCGAGGACTACCACCAGGACTTTTTCGAGAAGCATCCCCACCAGGGGTATTGCATGGCTGTCGCGGCGCCCAAGGTGGCGAAGTTCCGCGCCACCTTTGCGCGCCTGGCCCGCTGAGCCTGGATGGGCCCGTTTCAGCGGGCCCTTGCATACCCGGCACGGGCGCCGCGTCCCCGCCCTTGCACCGGTGTAAAGTGTGACGGTATAACATCAATGCTAAGATTCAGCGCTCTTCCAAAGACACCCGTCCAGCGTGGGACGGGTGCCCGAACCCCAGGAGTCGTTGACCATGTTTCTTCCCAGTTTCTTGTCGCGCCGGGCCGTCGTTCCGGTGGTCCTTTCGGCGGTTCTTGCTGCTTGCGGCGGCAGTGGCGGTGGCGATGACCACGATCATGAAAACACCACGATCGACACCGCTGGTCGCCTGACGATTGCCGAGATCGGTGCAGCCAACGTGCGTGTCTATGACCTGGACACCGCTCGCGTGGAAGCCACATTTGCCGTGTCCAATCCGCCCGCAGCGGTGTATGCAAGCCCTGGCAAGCGTTATGCCGTGATCCCGCAGCGAGCGCAGAACCTGGTGCAGTTCATCGATGCCGGCATCTGGCAGGAGGACCACGTCGATCACCTGCATGACTACAAGCAGGCGCCGCGCTTGACGGATTTCCGACTGACCGGTTCGCTGCCCACCCACTACGACGACCGTGGCACCCAGGCGGCCGTGTTCTTCGACGCGGCCACGCCACCGACGACCCTGGTGTCGTCGGCCGTTCTCTTCACCGATGCCACCATCGGCAAGGGCACGGTCACGGCGAGTCTCACGCTCAAGACCGCCATGCATGGCTTTGCCGAGCCCAATGGGGATTTCCTCATCGCCACCTACCGCGATCCTGCGTCAACCTCGGTGCTGCCCTCGGGTCTGGAGGTCTATCGCCGCAATGGCAGTGCTTATGACTTCGTCCAGAAACTGCCCACCGAGTGTCCGGAGATGCACGGCAGCTACACGCGCGGCAATGTCACCGTGGCCGGCTGCACGTCCAACGAAAGCGTGATCATCGCAAGCCCACAGGGCACGGGCTTCACGTCCAGCTCGATCAAGGTCGGCCCCGTTATTGGCACCATCACCGGCCACCCGAAGTTTGCGCGCTTCGTGGGCATCGGCAACACCGGCTCGCCGGTCACCACCAAGTTCTACGACATCGACGCGACGGCCAAGACCTCGAGTGTCATCCCCATCGCGGGATGGGCCGATGGTCGACTGGTGCGTGCCTATCGCTTTGATCGCAGCGGCCGGTACTTCATGGTGCTGGACGACGTGGGAACCCTGTACGTGCTCGAGCCCACCGCCACCGGATGGGTCACGCGCAAGGCCATCGCCGGTGTTGTCCCGAGCATGCCCACCGCCTCGCCCTTCCCGATGATCGTGGCCAACGAATCCAAGGACGAGGTGTACGTCTCCGATCCGAATGGCTCGCAGCTGGTCGTGATCGATGTCGCGCGGCAAGAGGTCAAGCAGCGCGTGGCCCTGGGCTTCAAGCCCTCCTATCTGGCCTGGACGGGTATTGCGCGATGAGCGATTCCATCGATCTGCGCGCCCGGGTCGCTGCTGGCACCCGAGGCCTGGTGATCTGGAGCGCTGGGTGCCTCGCCTTTGTGGCGAGCGCTGCGGCTCAAACCACATCCAATGCCGCATCGGCACCCGCATCCGCAGGGGCGCCGGGTGCGGCAGCGGCCAGCGCAAACGCCAGCGGTTGGCAATACGGGCTGGTGCTGGATGTTGCAGCCACCTCGCGCGCGACGGCGCTGGGCGCCCGTGACAAGGGCCTGTCCCTGGGTCACAGCGATTTGAGTGCTTTCGGTCCGGTGGGACGGCATCTTCAGGCGCAGGTCACCGTGGCCGCTCACGCCCATGAGGGCAAGGTTGAAGCCGAGCTGGAGGAAGCCTGGCTGCAAACCCGCAGCCTGCCCGGCGGGCTGCAAGTTCGGGCCGGTCGATTTGCGTCGCAGATCGGTTACCTCAACGAACAGCACCCGCATGCCGACGATTTTGTCGAGCGACCGCTGCTGTATCGGGCGTTTCTGGGCAACCACTGGAACGACGACGGTGTGCGCCTGAACTGGACGGCCCCTACCGATTTGTACCTGCGCTTGGGCGCCGAGGTGTTTCGTGGCAAGCGCCTCGTGCAGGAGGCCGCCACCGATCATCGGCCGGCCGTCACGGTGCTGTCGGCGCGCACCGGAGGCGATCTGGGCACGGCCCACAGTTGGCAGGCTGGCTTGAGCTGGGTCCACAACCGCCGCGAAGCGGCCATTGAAGAGGAAGAAGCTGAGGCGGAAGCCGGGCACAGCCACGATCACGCAGGTCATGTGCATGGTTCGGCGTTCAGTGGCAAGCGCATGGCCGTGCTCGACCTCACCTGGAAATGGGCGCCTTCGGGCAACAACAGCCGCGAGCAACTGCGTGTGAGCTTCGAGCATGCCCGGGTCACGGGGCTCAATCGCTACGCCCGCTCGTCCGACCGCCACCAGGCCAGCTACCTGGCGGCCGTGTGGCGGTTTGCATCCGTGTGGGAAGTTGGTGCGCGGACCGATGTGCTGCGCGCGCGCATGCCGCACGACGACCACTTTCACGACGGGCGCCTGCGCGAGCATGCGCTGATGCTCGCCTACAAGCCAGGGCATTCGCAGAGCCTGCGCCTGCAGTTCACGCGACAACGCAACGGCACGGGGTTTCCGCAGGCGGCCAACGCGGTGTCCCTGCACTACGTGATCAGTTTTGGTGCCCATGCTGCGCATTCGTTCTAGGCGAAAGCAAGCCGCTGGCGGCGGCGCTCGCGGGCTTCGCAGCGGGTGCTTGTTTCGATGGCTGGTCGCCGCTGGGTTGACCGTCGGCGCCCATGGGGCGGCGCTGGCCCTGCAGGTGTTTGCCTGCGAACCCGAATGGGCCGCCCTGGTGCGCGAACTCGCACCCCATGCGCAGGTGCGCAGTGCCACCCATGCCATGCAGGATCCCCACCACATCGAAGCCCGTCCCAGCCTGATCGCCCAACTGCGGCGTGCCGATCTCGCGGTGTGCACAGGGGCCGCCCTGGAATCCGGATGGTTGCCCACCTTACAGCAGCGCTCGGGCAATCCCAAGGTGCAGGAAGGCGCGGCGGGGATGTTCTATGCAGCAGATCATGTGTCGCTGATCGATCCGAAGCCGCCCGGCACGCCTTTTGACGGTGACGTGCACGAGCAGGGCAATCCCCATGTGCACCTGGATCCGCGGCGCGTGCTGGACGTGGCCCGCGCGCTGGCCGAGCAGTTGCAGACCATCGATCCACAGCGGCGTTCGGTCTATCGCGATCAATTGGGCAAGTTCGAAGCGAGCTGGCGCGAACGCACCGCAGCCTGGGAGCGGCGTGCTGCGCCGTTGCGCGGCAAACGGATCGCGGCGCAACACAGCACCTATGCCTATCTGTGGCATTGGTTGGGCATCGAGCAGATCGCCGATCTGGAGCCCAAGCCGGGCCTGCCTCCCACACCGGGGCATTTGCAGCGGGTGCTGACGATGACACGGCCGAATCCGCCGAAGGCCATCGTCGTGTCGAGCTATCAGGACGCGCGACCCGCGCGCTGGTTGGCCGATCAGCTGGGCGCATCGACGCAGGTTCTGCAACTGCCGGCGACGGTGACCGACGATGCCGTCGCGCCCGATCTCAACGCCTTGTTCGACCTGCTCGTCAACCGGCTGGTCGAAACCCTGCGCTGACAGGTCACGCGCCGATGCCCGATTGGGAAACCGCCTGGGTTCTGGCGCCGGCTGCAGCACTCCTGCTGGGGCTGCTGGCGCTCATGCCGCTGGGTGTCCAGGTGCTGGCGCGAGGCGTCGTGTTCATCGATCTGGCGGTGGCTCAGGTTGCCGCCTGCGGGGCCCTGGGTGCGGCCTGGGTCATCGATCACCCATCGGCACTGCAGGCTGGCCTGGCGGCTGCAGCAGCGGCCTGGGCGGGGGCGTGGCTGGTCAAGGGCCTGGTGCGTCTGTGGCCCGAGCAGCGCGAGGCGTTGATCGGCCTCTTGTACGTGGCGGCGGCCTGCCTGGCGGTGGTGGCCGCATCGGGTGACCCACATGGCAAGGAACGGCTGACGGCCTTGCTGGCGGCCGACGTCTTGTGGGCGCCCTGGCATGGCATTGCGGTGCTGGCGGGGGCTGCGCTGCTGGTGTGGGTTGTGGGTGGGCGCCGGGGCGCCAGGTGGTCGCTCGATGCGTGGTTCTACCCGGTCTTTGCGGGTGTGCTCAGTGTGGCGGTACCTGTGCTGGGCCTGTATTTGGTCTTTGCCTTCCTGATCGCGCCGGCCCTGGGTGTGCGTCGCGGATGGCCCTTCGCCTGGGTGCTGCTGGCCTCGGGTGCCGCCGCCGCCGTGGGCCTCGCCCTGTCCTGGTGGATCGATTGGCCCAGTGGCGCCTGCGTCGGGCTCGCGCTCAGTGTGCTGGGCCTGTCGTGGGCCGGCGTGCGCCGCCGACCTGCGGCATAGAATGCCCTCACCACACGGCGATCGTTTGCCGGGTGCCATCCAGTCATGAGCGCGCACCACGAGTCACCCCAGCTGCGGTCACGCCCTTTGCCGGCGATGAGCGATCCAGTTCAGCAGAGTCTGAGCGAGGCCGCATCGCGCTGTGCCGGGCAGGGCGCGCGGCTCACCTTGCGGCGCGCGCAGGTGCTGGAATGCCTGCTGCGCCGCGGCGGCAAGGCCAAAGCCTATGACCTGCTGGCCGACATTCAGGCCGTCGAGCGCAGCGTTGCGCCCATGACCGTCTACCGCGCGCTCGATTTTCTGGTGGAGCAGGGGCTGGTGCACAAGGTGGCCACCAACGCCACCTTTGTTGTTTGCCAGCACGAAGGGCATCACGCGATGCACGAGACCATGTTCCTGGTCTGCGAGCGCTGTGGCAGCACCACCGAGTGGCACGATGCCGATCTGGGGCAACGCCTGGGCCATCTCCTGGCCAGCAGCGGGTTTCATTCGCACGAAGTCGAAATCAAGGGCAAATGCGCCAGTTGCGCGGATCCAGCCGTCCGAACCTGAGCGCCTGGTCGCGCACATCCAGACCATGATCCAGGCGCGTGCGCTGGCTTACCGATACCCCGGGGCGGCTGCATCGCTGGGCTTCGGCGATCTGGACGTGCCCCAGGGTGGCCAGGTGCTGGTGCTCGGGCGCTCGGGCGTGGGCAAGTCGACCTGGCTGGCCCTGTTGGCTGGCTTGTTGACGCCGACCGATGGCCGTCTGGTGGTTGCCGGCCTTGAGCTGTCACAGGCAAGCGCGCGTGAGCGCGATGCCTGGCGCGGTCGCTGCATCGGGTTTCTGCCCCAAAGCCTGCACTTGAGCGATGCGCTCACGGTGCAAGGCAACCTTGAACTGGCATATGTCGCCTGCGGTCTGGACGTCGATCGCCCGGCCATCGGCCATGTGCTGGAACGGCTGGGCATCCAGGCGCTGGCCTCCCGGCGGCCGCAATGGCTGTCAGGCGGGGAGCGCCTGCGTGTGGCCCTGGCGCGGGCGGTGCTGCGTCGGCCGCGTGTGATCCTGGCGGACGAACCGACAGCCAGCCTGGACGACGAATCGGCGCAGGCGGCGCTGCACTTGCTGGTGCAGGCCAGCGCCGATGCCGAGGCCACGCTGGTGATCGCCACCCATGACCAGCGTGTGCGGGCAGCCCTGGCGCAGGCCCAGGTGGCCAGTTTGAGTCAAAGTGACCTGTAGCGAGCGCCGCCTCTTGTAAAGATGCTATGAAATCAATAGTATCCCTGTTTCGCCTGGCTTGGCGCTACCTGTGGGCCCGGCCCCTGGCCGCCGTGCTCAATCTGGCCTTGCTGACTTTGGGGCTGGCGTCCATCACCCTGGTGATGGTGGTCAGCGACCAGATCGAAGCGGCCTTTGAACGCGACCTGGCCGGCATCGACGCGGTGGTGGGCGCCAAGGGCAGTCCCGTGCAGTTGATCCTGTCGGGTGTCTTCCACATCGACGTGCCGCCCGGCAACGTCCCCCTGGCAGCGATCCGCGAACTGTCGCAGCACCCGCAGGTCGCCCAATTGATCCCCTTGTCGATGGGTGACAGCTTTCGCGGATTTCGCATCGTGGGCACCACGGCGGACTATCCGGCGCTGTACGGGGCCCAACTGGCGCGCGGCTCGTGGTGGTCGGCGCCCATGCAAGCCACGCTGGGCGCGTCGGTGGCGGCTGAAGCCGGTCTGGCGCCGGGTGATCGGATCATCGGTACCCACGGGCTATCAAAAAGTGGTCATGCGCATGGCGACATGCCCTATGCGGTGGTCGGTGTGATGGCCCCCTGTGCCTGTGTGCTCGACCGGCTGGTGCTGACCGCCACCGAATCGGTCTGGCAGATCCATGAAAAGGCGACGATCACCCAGGAGGATGAACGCAAGGCGCTTGAGGACGAACGCGAGGTGACCATGGCCCTGGTGCGTTACCGCAGCCCGCTGGCCGCCGTGACCTTTCCGCGCTATGTCAACGCCAGCACCGAGATGCAGGCGGCGTCCCCGGCCATCGAGATGACCCGCCTGGCGCGCATGATCAGCGTGGGCGTTGATGTGCTGCGTGGATTTGGCCTGGTGCTGCTGGTCTCGGCAGGTCTTGGGGTGTTCATGGCCTTGTGGAACGCCGTGCGCGAGCGGCGCGCCGACCTGGGCCTGATGCGCATGCTGGGCGCACCGCCGATGCGGGTGGCCGGATTGGTGATGGTCGAGGCGCTGTGCCTGGGGATGCTGGCAACGCTGGCCGGCCTGCTGCTGGGCCACGCCATGGCCGGCGGGGTCGGTGCCATGCTCGAAGCCGACCGCTCGCTGGTGGTGAACGCCTGGCACTGGAGTGCGCGAGAATGGCTGGTGCCCCTGGCTGCGGGCGCGACGGCGGTGTTCGCCGCCGCCATTCCGGCCTGGAGCGCGTTTCGCGCGGACGTGGCGCAGGTGATGCGCGGCAACTGAAGGAGAAGATCGCATGACAAGACATCGTTGGCTGGTGGGGCTGGCTGCCCTGGTGGTCGCCACCACGGGATATGCACAGGCGCACGGCAACAAGGAAATTCAGCAGGACATCCAGCGCCACCGGGCCATGGCAGTCGCCCACGAGGCCGCCGCCAAGTGCCTGGAGTCGGGCAAGAAGCACGATGTCTGCACCAAGGAACTTCAGGCCTCGTGCAAGGGTCTGGCCATTGGCAAGTATTGCGGGATGAAGCACGAGCATTGAGTGCGATGAAAAGGGCGACGCGATGAACCCGAATCAAAGGAAACGAAGGGCGTTGGCACTGGCGACGCTGGGCGTCGGCGCCTTGGCAGCCGCTGCTCGGGTGTTGGCGCAGGCCCCGGCTCCGCTGGCGTCCCCGATCCCTGGCGCCACGCCGCTGCCCTCGGGCAGCGGCCTTGGTGTGCACAGCCCCAACAGCCCGTTTGCGCCTTTGCCGCAGCGTTCGGACGTCGTACCGTGGACGGTGCTGGGCGACATCGGCACGCGAATCGACAACAAACGCGTGTTGCCCGTGTTCAAGGCCGCGCAGACGGCCCTGCATCTCAAGACGCAGCGCATCCAGGGCTTCATGATGCCGCTCGAACCGGGTGAGCGGCAGCGCCATTTCCTGCTGAGTTCGGTGCCACTCACCTGTGGATTCTGCGTGCCGGGGGGGCCCGAAAGCATGGTCGAGGTCAAGACCAGGACGCCGGTGCGCTACACGATGGACCCCGTGGTGGTGGAAGGGCGCTTTGCCCTGCTCAACGACGATCCCTATGGGCTTTACTACCGCGTGACGGACGCAGTCGGGGTCAAGTGATCGCCCGTCCACGGCCAACGGGCGGCGCGCGGCGCGTGCAAACTTGAATCACCCGGTCCTGTCGTCGCTGTTTCCCGTGGTCATCCTGATGGTGATCGGCTATGGGGCTGGGCGTCGCCAGTGGGTGGCATCGACCTCGGTGCGCGACCTGTCCAACCTGGCCTTCACGGTGCTGGCCCCTGCCTTGCTGTTTCGATCGGTTGCCACGGCGCCCGCGCAGGCGATGGCGGCGGCAACGCCCGTTGTGGCGTATTTCTTGGGCGCGTTCGTGATCCTTCTGGGCTTTCTGCTGCTGCGTGGCTTCAACACCGCAACGGTGGTGCTGGCCATGGCGGGCATTTACGGCAATGCGGTGGGCATCGGCATTCCGCTGGTGGCGCTTGCCTATGGCGAGGCAGGCCTGGCCAGCCTGCTCACGCTGGTGTCGATGCATTCCCTGCTGCTGCTCACGACGATGACGGTGCTGATGGAGTTCGCGGTCGTCAAGGCGCGTCGCGAAAGCCATCAGGGTGCGCCCGCCGATGCGCCCGTCGAGGCGCTCTGGCGCACAGCCTGGACTGCCGTCAAGAGCGCCATCATCCATCCCGTTCCCTTGCCCATCATTGCCGGCATGCTGTTTGCCGCCAGCGGATGGGCCATCCCGCCGTGGGCAGACCGGCCCCTTCAGTGGCTGGGCCAGAGTTTTGCGCCCCTGGCCTTGCTGCTGGCCGGCATTTCGCTTGCGGGTGCGCGGGTGGGGCAGCACCTGCGGGGCGCCGTGGCCCTCGTGGCGATCAAGAACCTCTTGCACCCGCTGCTGGTGCTCGGCATTGGCCTGGCGCTAGGCGCGCAGGGACTTCCCCTGCTGGTGATGGTGGTCGTGGCGGCATTGCCCATCGGTGCCAACGCCTTCATGTTTGCGCAGCGCTACGAAGTCGAGCAGGAGCGTGTGACCGCCAGTATTGCCGTCTCGACCCTGGTGGCACTGGCCACGGTGTCGCTGGCCATGGGGGCGGGCGCTTGGTGGATCGCCTGAACCGGGCGGACGCCACCGCATAATCGGTGGCTGATCCTGAAAGCCCCACGGGCCCGAACATGTCCATCCTCGACGAATACGTCCTCAAGCCGCCGACGGCGCAGAACATCCTCGACATCTTTGCAGGGCAATGGTCGACGATGATGCCGGCCGGCAGCGGCCTGACCACCGAGCCGGGAGGCGCCGCACTTTTCGACACGCCCCACCTGCATATCGCGCGGCAGTTGTTTGGTGGCTTCGAAGGGCGAACCGTGGTCGAACTGGGGCCGCTCGAAGGCGCGCATTCCTGGATGCTGCAACAAGGGGGTGCGTCCAAGGTTGTGGCCATCGAAGCCAACACCCGCGCCTTCCTCAAGTGCCTGTGCATCAAGGAGATCTTCGGGCTGGACCGGGTTCAGTACCTGCTTGGCGATTTCATGCACTACCTGGCTGAAGGCGAGGAGCGCTTTGACATCGCCCTGGCCAGCGGCGTGCTCTACCACATGAGCGAGCCCATGCGCCTGCTCGAGCTGCTCAGCCGGCGCAGCGACCGCCTCATCCTCTGGACACACTTCTACGACGACACCATCATCCGCGCGAACAAGAAGCTCTCGCACAAGTTTTCGCGCGTCAAGACGGCCCGGCACAACGGCCATGATTTCGATTGGGTGCTGCAGTCCTACAAGGAGTCGCTCAATTGGGGCGGCTTTTGCGGCGGTGGCGGCGACACCAGTGTCTGGCTCACGCGCGACTCCATCCTGAGCTACCTCAAGGCGTGTGGGTTCGCCCACCAGTGGGTGGCGTTCGAGCAGCTCGACCATCCCAATGGGCCGTGTTTTGCGGTCATCGCCTCGCGCGAACCCTTTGCCAACGGACAACAGCCCGCCGTGGCTGAACCCGTGGCACCGATGGGCGCGGGGCGCGTGACGCTCGATGAAATCAGCGTCGCATCCGACGGCGTGCGCGTGCTGGCTCATTTTGAGGCACCGAGCGGCGTGGCTGCGAGCCGCCTGGGCCTGTTCGTGGGCTACGAGCTTTCGGGTGAGGTCCACATGGTGCAGCCTGGCCTGGTGCTGCGGCACTACCAGGCCGGCGACACCTCGGGCTTTGAGCCCCTGCAGGTGATTGACGCGCGCTCGCAGGCGCTGGACCTGAGCCTGCCGGCCATCCCCGAAGGCCGCAAGCTGGATGCGCTCTACGTGGGCTGGGGCGAGCATTTTGCGCAGATGATCGGTGAAGCCGCCTACGTTCGGCTGCCCGTGGAAGGGTAGCCCGGTCCGCCGTGCCCACCCGCCCGGTGTGGCCCGCCGCCAACCGTGCCTGCGCGATCCGTTTCACTAGCGAAGTGGGGCCAGAAAGCGCCCGATGGCGTCCAGGCAAGCCGCGGCCTGGTCGCGGTGCGGCGAATGACCGCAACGGGTCAACTGGAGCAAATGGGTGTCGTGCGCGTGGACAGCGAGCCGGCGCTCGGTGGCGATGGCCTCGATCTGCGCCATCGTTCCATAAGGATCATCCTCGCCCTGAATGGCAAGCAAGGGCGAGTCAATCTGGCGGCACGCGTCGCGGATGTCGAAACCCTGAAATCCGGGGCTCAGCCAGACGTCGTTCCATTGCCAGAACGCCGTGTCCACCTGCCGGTGATGCCGCGCCAGGCGCGAGCGCAGATCACCTTGCTGGTATTCGATGCGCGCCCGCGTGATGGCGCGAATGCTGATGTCCTCGACAAACAGATGCGGTGCCATCACCACACAAGCCACCACGGGGTGGCGGCTGGCGTGCAGCAAGGCGATCGTTGCGCCATCGGAGTGGCCCAGCAGCACCGGCGGCTGCGGGCAGGGCAGGGCCTGCAACAGGGCCGGCAACACGCACCAGGCCTCGTGGTGCATGTAGTCCGGCGGCAGGCGTCCCGCGCCCCGCACCTCGGGTCGGTCGTCGGACGCGCCATATCCTTGCCGGGAATAGGCGATGGTCACGCGGGACGTGTGGTCGGCCAGGGCCTGCAACCAGTCCAGTGATCGGGTCGCCCACATCGACACCGACCCCAAACCTTCGTGGAGCGCGACGATCGGTGCGCGTGGCCTGGCATCGGTGGCGGAGCCCGAACCCTTCCCAGCCTGGGGCAGCACGCGGCGCACTTCCAACTGCACACCATTGACGCGGATCAACTCCATCGATCAGATGCTAGCCCACAGCGGTGGTGTTCGGGTGATCCGAACCGCGGCAGGGGTACACTCGCCGGCCAAAATCATCCCGTCCACGCTGGTGGATCGATTCATTGTGTCCTTGCTGTCCCGTCGAGCCAGTCTGCAGGCTGCTCTCGTGTTTCTGCCCGCTGGGGCATGGTCTCAAACCCCGGCCAACCCCGCTGCCCCGGCGCCGATCTTTGTGCTCAACTCGCTCGATGCGACGGTCAGTGTGATCGACCCCCTGACCTGGACAGAGACGCGGCGCCTGAGCGTTGGCAAAGAGCCCCATCACCTTTACCTGACCCCCGATGAAAAATCCCTGCTGATCGCCAATGCCGCGGGCGATTCGCTGACGGTGGTGGATCCCCGAACGGGCGAACTGCAGCGCACGATCACGGGCATCCTCGATCCCTACCAGTTGCGGTTTTCGCCCGACATGAAGTGGTTCGTCACCGCGGCCAACCGCCTGAACCATGTCGACATCTACCGCTGGGACGGCAAGGACCTGAACCTGGCCAAGCGCATCCCCACAGGCAAGACACCCAGCCACGTCTGGATCGACAGCAAGAGCACCGTGGCCTGGGTCACGATGCAGGACAGCAATGAACTGGTTGCCATCGACCTGGCCAGCCAGGCGATCCGTTGGCGCGTGGCCACGGGTTCGATCCCTGCCGACGTCTTTGGCACGGCCGATGACCGCCATTTGCTGGTGGGGCTCACCGGCAGCGATGGGGTTGAAGTTTTCGACGCCACGGTTTCCCCGGCGCGCAGCGTCCGGCGCATCAAGACCGGCGCGGGCGCGCACGCCTTCCGTGCAGCGGGCGATGGCCGGCATGTCTATGTGAGCAACCGGGTCGCCAACACCATCAGCAAGATCGATCTGCAAAGTTTCGAGGTGGTGGCGCAACTGCCGGCACCCGGCGGGCCCGACTGCATGGACTTGTCGCGCGACGGCCGCCTGATCTACGTGGCCTCGCGCTGGGCACGCAAGCTCACCGTGATCGACACCCAGACCCGCACCGTGGTGCGGCAGGTGCCCGTGGGCAAGTCGCCACACGGGGTGTGGACCCTGGACCATGCGCCACGCCAATAGGGCGGACGTGTCGCGATCAAGGCGCGGCTGGTGGCGATCCCTGATCGCTTTGTTTTTGATAGCAAATTTGCTAGCGCCGACGATCGCAAATGGCCAAAATACTTCAAAAAATTGTGAAAAGCCGGTCTATCTGACCTTTGACACCGGCCACATGGGTGTGGCCGCGCTCGTGGCCGATGTGCTGCGCCGTCAGCAGGTGCGGGTCACCTTCTTTGCCGCGCACGAGCGCACCCAGCAGGGGGATGGCAGTCTGGGCGAGCATTGGGCCCCCTGGTGGCGCGCGCGTGCTGCCGAAGGGCACGAGTTCGCGTCCCACACCTGGGATCACACCCTGTGGCGTGCGGACCTGGCGGGCGGGCGCTTTCGGGTCCAGCCCACCGCCGGTCCGCAGGCCTGGCAGCGTATTGAGCTGGACGCTGCTGGCTATTGCCAGCAGATCGATCGCGCCAAAAGGCGCCTGGCGGAACTGACCGGCCGGGAACCCTTGCCTCTGTACCGTGCACCGGGGGGCAAGACCTCACCGGCCCTGTTGGCGGCAGCGCAGGCTTGTGGCTATGTCCATGTGGGCTGGGCACCAGCCGGCTTTCTCGGCGACGAATTGCCCAGCGAAAGCCATCCCAATCAGCAATTGCTGGCCAGGGCGCTGGCTGACATCCGCACGGGCGACGTGCTGGTGGCGCATCTGGGCATCTGGTCGCGCAAGGATCCGTGGGCCCCGGCGGTGCTCGAGCCACTCATCGAAGGCCTGAAGGCCAAGGGTTTCTGTTTTGCCACCCTGTCGCAGCATCCCCAGTACCGGCCCTGGATTGAACGGCGGGTGCCGGCCTTGCTCCAACGCTGAATACGACGATGGACACCTGGATCGACTGGTTCAACCGCGGGCAGCAGGCGCTGTTTGAAGCCCTGGTGCAGCCGCTGGTGTTTGCCCTGGGTGGTGGCCATCTGCTGGAAACCGCCTACGAGGCCACGGGCTGGCTGCTGATCGGCTTGCTGCAGGTGGTGGTGATGCTGGTGGTGATCCGCCCCCTGGAGGCGCGCTGGCCCGCCGAAGCCGTGAGTGACCGGGCCGCCATTCGTGTCGACATCCTCTACACGCTGATTCATCGCCTGGGCCTGTTCAAGCTGGCCATGTTCTTCACCGTCGATGCCGCCCTGGACGAATTGCTGGGCTGGGTGCGCGTGCACGGCTGGGGCAGTTGGCACCTGGATCAGGCCCTGGCGCGCCTGCTGCCCGGTTGGGGCGACATGCCCTGGGTGGCGTTTGTCAGCTATCTGATCGTGTTTGATCTGCTGGCCTACGCGCTGCACCGCGGCCAACATGGCTGGAACCGCTGGTGGGCCCTGCATGCCGTGCACCACGCGCAGCGGCAGATGACGATGTGGAGCGACAACCGCAACCACCTGCTGGACGACGTGGCCGTCGACATTGCCGTGGCCACCCTGGCGGCCATCATCGGGGTGCCGCCTGGCCAGTTT
>CAYNWR010000023.1:13436-15007 GCA_964400915.1 uncultured Burkholderiaceae bacterium | reverse complement strand
CACGCTCCTTGGGATCGCCCACCAGGGTCTGCTCGGCCAATTTGTCCAACTCGGGTGTCGCGCCCCTGGGCTTGGTGCCAGCCAGGGGCCGGATCGTCACCTTGGCGCCCTCGGGCGTCTGCTCCTGGCGCACGAGGATCTCGGGCGATGCGCCCACCACGTGCAGATCGCTGCCCGCCGCATCGGCGCCCGAGAGGTTGTAGTAATACATGTAGGGGCTGGGATTGAGCGAGCGCAGCGCGCGGTACAGGGACAGTGGCGATTCGGTGAAGCGCTTGCTGATGCGCTGCCCCACCTGCACCTGCATGAAATCGCCCGCAGCGATCAGTTCCTTGGCGCGCAGGGCGGCGGCGAGGTAGTCCGCCTTGGCAAAGCCACGTTGCGGCGGGTGCGCCTGGGTGGGCCGCACCTGCGGCGCGCTCACCGAATACTGCAGCTTGTCCTTGAGTTCGCGCAGGCGGCGTTTGGCCGCCGCGTGGGCTTCGGGCGCCTTCGGATCGGCATACACGATCAGGTAAAGCTTGCCCGACAGGTTGTCGATCACCGCCAGTTCTTCGCACTGCAACAACACGATGTCGGGCAGGCCCAATGGGTCAGGAGGGCAGGTCTGCTCGAGCTTCTTTTCGATGTGCCGCACCGTGTCGTAGCCAAAATACCCTGCCAGGCCTCCACAGAATCGCGGCAGGCCCGGCCGCAAGGCCACCTTGAAGCGCTTTTGGTAGGCCTCGATGAAGTCCAGGGGGTTGCCGCGATGCGTCTCGACCACGGCACCACCCTGAACCACCTCGGTCTGCGCAGCGGCGCCAAAGCCGCTGGAGCGCAACCAGGAGCGTGCGGGCAAACCAATGAAGCTGTAGCGGCCAAAGCGCTCGCCGCCCACCACGGACTCCAGCAGGAAGCTCAGGCGCCCGCTGCCTTCGGCGTGCGCCAGCTTCAGATACAGCGAAAGGGGGGTTTCCAGATCCGCAAACGCCTCGGCGATCAAGGGAATGCGGTTGTAGCCGGCCAAAGCCAGGCTCTTGAATTCAAGTTCGGTGATCAAGGGTGAGCCTCCACAAGCTCAAGGGCCCGGGTCGCGGGCCGAAACAATCAAACGGGGCCTGGCGGCGCCAGACAGACGGGTGCGCGGCAGCGCCGCGCAATCAGAGACGCTCAGCGACAGGCCTGCGCCAGGGCCAAGCTCCCCGGTCGCTGCAACCTGCAATGTCTGTGCGGTGGATAAACATGTGCGCGCAGTTTAGCAAACCTCGATGGGCGCCTGAAGCGCAGGGCGGTCCGGACAGACCTTCGCCGCCCGTGTGCGTTGGCGACGTGGCCCATCGCTGTCACAAAGCCTGTCTTGGCACATCACCGGCCAGGCGCCACAATGTCCGGCTTGTCCCGCAGGCTCCTCTGCTGCGGGGAAACAGGGAGATGAAAACCATGCAGAAAGCACCACAGCTCAAGCGCGGGACCCTGCGCCGGTTTACGGTGGCCGCGCTCGGTGCATTGGTCGCGCTCGCTGCGCCCATGGGCCATGCCCAGACCACGCTTGCGGGTGTGCGCTACGAGGCCACGGTTCAAGTCAGGGG
>CAYNWR010000023.1:0-13336 GCA_964400915.1 uncultured Burkholderiaceae bacterium | reverse complement strand
GGCGAAAGCTTCGAGATGGATTGGCACCCGGGAGTCGGTACCGTGATTGCCGTCAAGGGCAAGGTGCAGGGTGAGCCGTTCAAGGAGCCCGAGTTCTACACCGCGCTGCTGCGCATCTGGCTGGGCCCCAAGCCCGCCGATCGTGCGCTGAAGGACGCCCTGCTGGGCAAGCCCGGCTGAAGCGGCCGGATGCTGGGAAACGGCCAACAGGCCACCAAGGAGGCGGTTCAGGCGACGAGCTCCAGCAACGAGTCGATCACCGCGTCCACATCGAGATCGGGTACCGGCTCACCGTGGTTGTAGCCGTAGGACACCAGAACCACCGGACATCCCGCCGCACGCGCGGCCTGGGCGTCGTTGCCGCTGTCGCCCACCATCAGCAACTCGTGCGGTGCCACGCCAAGGATGGCGCAGGTCTCGCGCAGGGGCATCGGGTCGGGCTTCTTGCGTGCAAATCGGTCGCCACCAAAGGTGTGCACAAAAAAACGGGCGAGGCCCTTGGCTTGCAGCAAGGCCTGGGCATAGGCCTGTGGCTTGTTGGTCAGGCAGACCATGGAATGCCCTGCCGCGTGCAGGGCCTGCAGCGCAGGCACAACACCGGGGTACACCCGGCTGTCGCGACCATTGATCGGCTCGTAGTGTCGGAAATAGGTCGCCAGCGCCTGATCGAACAGGCGATCGACCTCACGGACATCCGCAATCGCCACGGCCAGGGCGCCCCGCACCAGGTGCTCAGAGCCTTTGCCCACCAGTCGCCCAACCTGATCGACGGTCAGCGTCGGCAGATCCATCTGCAACAGCGTCGCCGTGATGGCCGCGTGAAAATCCGGCAGCGTGTCCACCAGGGTTCCGTCCAGGTCGATGGCCAGGGCCCGGGCAGCTCGAACGCACGTGTTCAGCGAGAATCCGCCTCCCACCGCCGATTTCGCCATCGCTTTCCAATTGGAGTCGCTCACCATGTCTTCACGCCTTGCCATCCGGTTCTTCAGTGGGCTCCTGGCCCTCGCCGCCGCTTTCGGGTCTGCGGGCGCCTGGGCTCAGGACAAAGTGGTCTATCACATCGATGACGCCGAGGCCCAGGCCACCAAGGGCCTGCGCAACATCCGCAACCACCTGGACGTGGCACCCGATACCCGCATCGTCGTGGTCACCCATGCCAACGGGGTCGACTTCCTGTTTGAAGGCGCCAAGGACAAACGCAACCCGAACGTCGACTACGGCGCGCTCGTGAGCGCGCTCAAGGCGCGCGGTGTGCGATTCGAGGTGTGCGAGATCACCCTGAAGAACCGCAACCTCAAGCGTGACCAGTTCAACATGGATGCCGAGTTCACCCCCTCGGGTGTTGCGCGCATCGGCAGCCTGCAGTTCAAGGAACGGTTCGCCTACATCAAGCCTTGAGCGCCTGGCGCATCCGGGCGATGACGGCTGCATAGTCCGGCTGCCCGAAGATCGCGCTGCCCGCCACAAACGTGTCGGCGCCAGCGTCGGCCACACGCCGGATGTTGTCAGCCTTGATGCCGCCGTCCACCTGCAGACGGATGTCGCGGCCGCAAGCGTCAATGCGCCGGCGCGCGGCCTCGATCTTGCGCAGGCTGCTGTCGATGAAGCCCTGCCCGCCAAAGCCAGGGTTGACGCTCATGATGAGGATCAGGTCGATCTCCTCGATCATCCAGTCCAGCACGTCCAGCGACGCGGCCGGGTTGAACACCAGACCGGGCTTGCAACCCGCCGCCCGGATCGCCTGGACCGACCGGTGCACGTGCGTGACCGCGTCGGGATGGAAGCTGATGGTCTCGGCGCCAGCAGCGGCAAAACTGGCCGCCAGGGCGTCCACGGGTTCGACCATGAGGTGCACGTCCAGCGGAACCCGCTCGCCACTGGCGCGCGTGCAGATCGGGCGCAGGGCCTCACAGATCATGGGGCCAAAGCTCAAGTTGGGCACGTAGTGGTGGTCCATCACGTCGAAATGGATCCAATCGGCGCCCGCCGCAACGACGGAGCGAATCTCGTCGCCCAGGCGCGTGAAGTCGGCCGAAAGAATGGAAGGTGCGATGCGGTACATGGTTCGGATTATCGGGGGCGCACCACAAGGGAAATCAGCGCCACCTATGATGCTCGCATGCCCACTTCCAAGTACGCCATGCGGGTGGCCGTGCAGCCCCGCTTTCTGCCCGATCAGTCGGCCCCCGAGCACGGGGTGTTCGGATTTGCCTACACGGTCACCATCGAAAACACTGGCAGCGTGAGTGCGCAGCTCATTTCGCGGCACTGGTTCATCAGCGATGCGCTGGGCAAGGTCGAGCAGGTCAAGGGCCTTGGCGTGGTGGGTCACCAGCCCCTGCTCAAGCCCGGTGAGTCCTTTGAATACACCAGCGGTTGCCGCCTGCAGTCTGCCCGGGGCTCCATGCACGGCAGCTACTTCTTTGTGGCCGAGGACGGAGAACGCTTTGACGTGGACATTCCAGCCTTTGTGCTGGATGCCGGGGGCGAGTCCTCGACACGCACGCTTCACTGACCCGCCGCACGCGTGCAGCAGCCCATGGGTGAGTTCGACCTGATCCGAAGGTTCTTCCTTCGGCCACCGCAGCCACAGGCCGGCGTGATGTTGGCCGGTGGTGACGACTGCGCCTTGCTGGCACCGGCGTCAGGCATGCAACTGGCGGTGTCCAGCGACATGCTGGTGGAGGGCCGGCATTTCCTGTCGACGGTGGATCCTCGGGCGCTGGGCCACAAGGCCCTGGCCGTCAACTTGAGCGATCTCGCGGCCTGCGGCGCCCAGCCCATGGCCTTTACCTTGGCCCTGGCGCTGCCACGGGTGGACGAGGCTTGGATTGCCGAGTTGGCCGGCGGTTTGCTCAGCCTGGCCGATCAGCACGCGTGCCACCTCGTTGGAGGCGACACCACGGCCGGACCCCTCACTCTCTGCATCACGGTGTTTGGACAGGTACCCGCGGGCACGGCCCTGCTGCGCAGCGGCGCCAAGCCGGGTGACGACCTGTACGTAAGCGGAACCCTGGGGGATGCCCGACTGGCGCTGGAAGCGTTTCGCGGGCGGGTGCAGCTTCCAGCGGCTGCGTTTGCCCATGCCCGGGAGCGCATGGAGCGGCCCTGTCCGCGCGTGGCCCTCGGCGTGGCCTTGCGCGGCATCGCCAGTTCGGCCATCGACATCAGCGACGGATTGGCCGGCGATCTGGGACACATCCTGCAGGCGTCCCGGGTCGGCGCCGTGATCGATGCCGAGGTCGCCTCTACTTTGATAGCAAATAAGCAAGGCTGGACGCTCGCTACAGCCCATTTTTATTCAGAATCATCCCCCAAAGAGGTGCTGGACCTTGTCCTGGCGGGTGGTGACGACTACGAACTGGCGTTCACGGCCCCCCCCGGCCGGCGCGATGCGGTGGCCGCTGCCGCTGCGCGGGCCTCAACAGCCGTCACGCGGGTCGGCTGCATCGACGACGGACCCGGTCTGCGCCTTCGCGATGCGGCGGGGCAGCTGCTGCCCAGCCGTTGGGGTGGTTTCGATCACTTTGCGGCCTGAGTGCGCAGGTGGCGGTGGCGCGCCAGGCTGGCCACCAGGCGCTGCGCCGAGCGCCCCGCCGCAGCCCCACCGTCGACCAGCAGGCCATTCAGATCGCGCCAGGCATCGCGGTAGGCCGCGCTGCGCAGTTGCTGCGCCCTGGCCTTGGCCGCATCCACCATGGCGGCGCGATGGTGCAGGTGGGTGATCCAGTCCTGCTGGGTGCGTTGTGTGTTCATGTACGGCTCCTTGTGCAAGTGATGCATGCCACTCTAGGCGCGAGTCACAGGTGCGGAAACAGGCCCCGTCGCAAGGCGGTGTTGCAAGCGCTGCAAAGCAGATGCACAGCCGTGGTCGGCCAGCCCTCGAGGACATTGGGGTGGACCTGTGCCCAAAGCGAAGGCCTTGCAACACCTGGACGGTTTTGGCCGCTACGATGCACCGATGAAGGATCTGCGCTTTGACGACCTGATGCTGTTTGCGCATGTGGCGCGGCTGCGCAACCTGTCGGCTGTCGCGCGCGAACGCGACGTGCCCGTCAGCCAGGTGTCACGTGCCCTGTCGCGCATCGAATCCACCGTGGGGGCCCGTCTGGTGCATCGCACCACCCATGGCCTGGCGCTCAGCGACGACGGACAACGCTTCCTGGCCCATTGCCAGGCAGCGGTGCAGGCCTTTGATCAACTCAGCGACGACTTCGCCGGCAGCGCCGATCGCCTGGTGGGTCGTGTGCGCGTGGCGGCCAGCCCAGTGATCGCGCAGTTCTGGCTGCTGCCCAGCCTGCAGTCGCTGGCGCTCGAGCACCCGGGTTTGCGCGTCGACCTGCGCGTGGAGGATCGCTTTGTCGACATGGCCCGCGAAGGCATCGACATTGCCATCCGCTCAGGCGCCGCCGGGGGCGAAAACCTGATCGCGCGGCGCATCGGCGGTTTTGGCCGGCGCCTGTACGCGTCACCCACCTACCTTGAGCGAGCAGGCGCGCCGCAGGCAATCGAAAACCTGGCCGACCACCGGTTGATCGGCAACAGCGCCGTTGCGCTGCTCAATCGCTGGCCTTTCCTCGTGGACAGTCAGCCGGTCGAGATCGACATCGACGCCCACTGGATGTCCGACAGCACCAGCATCACGGCCGAGCTGGCGCTGCAGGGCCTGGGGATTGCGCGCATGGCCACCATCGTGGGAGATCCCCTGGTGCGTGCGGGGCGCCTCGTCGAAGTGCTGGGCGCCTTCAACGACCCACGCGAAAGTCCGATCCTGGCACTGACCCTGAGCCGGCGCCAGCGTCCGGCACGCATCAGCGCCTGCATCGAACACTGGGCACGCTGGTTCCAGGCCACCTTGCAGGCCGACCCCCTTTCCATGTCCAATCCGCAGCCAGCCGCTGCCACCTCCAAACGATGACCAACCCCGGCCTGTCCCCCACCCTGCACCCGCCCGTCGTGCGACCGGGCGTCGGGTTCTTGCTGCGCCACCCCGCGCACCTGATGGCGCTGGGCTTTGGTTCGGGCCTGTCGCCGGTGGCGCCCGGAACGGTCGGCACCTTGTGGGCCTGGGTGTCCTTTGCCGTGATGCAGACCGTGCTGAGCCCCGCGCACATCGGTTGGGTGATCGCGCTGGGCACACTGGTGGGTTGGTGGGCCTGCACCGTGACGGCCGCACACATGCGGGTGCTTGATCCGGGCGCCATCGTCTGGGACGAGGTGCTGGCCTTCTGGCTCGTCTTGTGGCTGTTGGCTCCTTCCGACCTGAGCACCCAGGTCATTGCGTTTGTCCTGTTTCGTGTCTTTGACGCCGTCAAGCCGGGGCCTGTGGCCTGGGCCGACCAATTGTTCAAGACCGGGGGATGGCGCGGCGGATTCGGCATCCTGTTCGATGACTTCGTGGCCGCCTTCTGTGTGCTGCTGCTGTTTGCGCTGTGGAGATTCTGATGACAACCGAGGAATCCCAACTGTCATCGATCTGGCCCTTTGCGGAACCCGTGGCCCGCCTGGCCCTGGCCCTGGAGCGCCGAGGGCTGCTGCTGGCCACGGCGGAAAGCTGCACGGGCGGACTGATTGCTGCCGCCTGCACCGAGCGTCCCGGCTCCAGCGTCTGGTTCGATCGCGGCTTCGTTACCTATTCCAACGACGCCAAGGCCAACATGCTCGGTGTCGATCCACGCCTCATCGAACAACACGGCGCTGTCAGCGAGCCGGTGGCCCGCGCGATGGCCGTGGGTGCCCTGGCGCGATCGCAAGCCCATTTGAGTGTGGCCGTCACAGGGGTGGCCGGGCCGTCCGGAGGGTCGCGCGACAAGCCGGTGGGCACGGTCTGGTTTGCGTGGGCCGGTCAGGCCGCCATCGGCTCCAAAAGGCTTTTGTTTGCCGGTGATCGCAGCGCCGTGCGTCACGCCACCGTGGCCCAGGCCCTCGCCATCGCGCTGCGCCTGAGCATGCCCGGTTACGATTGACCGATTGTTTGCCTCAGCCCATTTGGACCTTCGCATGGAACTGATCTGTCCGCAACTGCTGTCCGACGCCCAGTTGCAGCCCACAGGTGTTCTGTTGCGCCTTGTGCCCTGGATCGACGGCACCACCCTGTCCGCGCCGGTCCTGGCCGAAGCGCAAGGGGAGCTTGCCAACCTGGCCAAGGTCTTTGTTGGCATCAAGCCCATGGCGCCGGCCCCAGCCGATGTGGCAGCCGATGCGGCGGCGAACACCCTCGATTGGCCGGTCCTGGAAGCCCAGGCCCTGCAGGTACGCGAAGCCGGCTTGCACACGGGTGAGAGCCCGGCACTGGCACCCAAGGGCTGGCTGGCGGGTGCGTGGTTTCGCAACACCCCGCCCGGTGCCCAGGGCGCGCAGGCCACATCGCGGGCGTCGGCGCTCAAGTTGCTCCAATTGATTTCCAGCGATGCCGAAATCCATGACATTGAAGAGGCCCTGCGACGCGACGCGCAGATCTCCTACCAGTTGCTGCGTTTGGTCAATTCGGCTGCCGTGGGGGGCGGGCGGCGCGAGGTGGGCAGTCTGTCGCAGGCTGTCCTGATGCTGGGCCGCAACCAGCTCAAGCGCTGGGTAAACCTGATCTTGTTTGCCGCCCGGCCGGACGAGCCGCGGTCGGCCACGCTGTTCGCCCACGTGGCCTGGCGTGCGCGCGTGATGGAGCTGTGCAACGCCGCCATGGGCGGCGACAAGTCCGCCCAGGACGCTGCGTTCATGGCGGGCATGTTCTCGTGGCTCGATGTGTTGTTCGGCAAGCCCATTGACGAGGTGATCCGGCCCTTGCAGATAGCGGAACCCGTGCGTCAGGCCGTGCTGGCCCATGAAGGCCCTTTGGGTGCCCTGCTCGAACTGGCCAAGGCACTTGACCAGGCTGACGAATCCCGCGCCCGAAGCCTGGGCGATGGCCTGGCCCTGAACGTCCCGGACATCAATGCCGCAGCGATCGCGGCCTGTGCCTGGACCTTTGGCGTCTTGCGCGACCAGCGGAGTGGCGGCGGTGGCTGACAGCGAGTTCGAGCGCGACCCGACGGGGGCGCTCACACGCTGGATCGCCCTGGCGGAGCGCGCGATGCGCCCCGGTGGTGGAGCCGCCCTGGCGGCCATGTCCGATCTGCTCGCAGAACTCAAGGCTGCCTATCAGACTTCCACCCAGGACGGCACGGCGCGCAGCGCGGGGCCGACACGCGTCGCCCCGGCTGGCGATCCGCCTCCTCCATCACCCGATGCGATGGAAGCGGCCATGGCGGTGTTCGATCTGTCGGGCTACATCGTCCGTTGGACCGACGCCGCTCAGGCGCTGTTCGGCTACACGGCCGACGAAGTGGTCGGACAGCACCTGCTGATGCTGTATTCGGACGACGACGACGATCTGGTCGACTTCTCGGCACCCGAGTCGCACGCCACCACCGAGATGCGTGCCAAGCGGTCCAATGGCGAGATCTTTCGCATCGGCCTGCAGATGCGTCTGGTTCGCAATGCAGCGGGGGATCCCGAATCGATCGACGCCGTGTTCATCGAATTGCCCGATCCGCTGACCAACGAAGAGAAGCTGATGCTGCACGCACGCATCATCGAGGACTCGGATCAAGGGGTGCTGATCACCGACGCCCATGAGCGCATCGTGTCCGTCAACAGCGCCTTCACACGCATCACGGGCTACAGCCCGGGTGAGGCCCTGGGTCGCACACCGGATCTGTTGCGCTCGGGCCGGCACGATGCCGAGTTTCGCAACAAGGTGCGCTCGGCCATGCAGGGCGGCACGCCCTGGAGCGGCGAGATTTTCGGGCGTCGAAAGAACGGTGACGTGTATCCGCAGATGGTGTCGATTTCGACCGTGCGCGACGAACGCGGCCAGGTCACACACGCGTTTTCGATTTTTTCCGACATCAGCGCCTACCGCGAGAACGAAGCGCGCCTTCAGCGCCTGGCCAACTTCGACTCGATCACCAACCTGCCCAATGCCTCCCTGTTCAACCAGCTGGTGTCGCAAGCCCTCGTGGAGGCCCAGCGCACGCGCGACCAGGGCGCCGTGCTGGTGTTGCGCCTGCGGCGACTGGCGGCCGTCACCGAAGGCCTGGGCCTGAGCGTCGGCGACGAACTCATCCGCGAGGTGTGCCATGCGCTGCGCCGGGCCTTGCGCGACGACGACGTGCTGTCACGCTTTGCCACCGACACGCTGGCCATCGGCCTGCTGAACATCCAGAAGGTCGAGCACGCCGGCATCGTCGCTCAGAAGCTCCTGGCCGCGCTGGACCTTCCCTTCTCGGTCGCGGGGCACGAGATCAAGCTGGAAGGCGCCATCGGCATCGCCACCTTCCCCAGCGACGGCATGGATCTTCCTGCGCTGCTGCGCGCCGCCGAAACGGCATTGATGCGCGTGAACGAACGCTCCACCCAGACCGACTCGGCCTACCTGTTCTACAGCGCCGAGATGAACCAGCGCGCCAGCGACCATTTCAAGCTCGAAAGCGACCTGCGGCGCGGAATCGCTGGCGGCGAGTTGCTGCTGCACTACCAACCCAAGGTCAGCTTGCGCAGCGGCCGCATCGTCGGTGCCGAGGCCCTGCTGCGCTGGCGCCACCGCGAACTGGGCATGGTTTCACCGGGCACCTTCGTACCCATCGCCGAAGAAACCGGCTTGATTCTGGTGCTGGGTGATTGGGTCATCGACGAAGCCTGCCGTCAGATCCGGGCCTGGACCGATGCGGGTGTGCAGGTCGTGCCGGTGGCCATCAACATCTCGGCCCGGCAGTTCGACGCCCTGCTGCCCTCGCGCATCCAGGCCGCGCTGGATCGGCATCGCGTGGGCGCGGAGATGCTGCGCGTGGAGCTGACCGAAAGCCTGGTCGTGCGCGGTGCCGACCTGGTCGTTCCCATCATGAACGAACTGGCCGCCATGGGCCTGCTGATCGCACTCGACGATTTCGGAACGGGTTATTCCAGCCTGGCCTATCTCAAGAAATTCCCGCTGCACACGCTCAAGATCGATCGCAGCTTCGTGATCGGCATCCCGGCCGAGGAGAACGATTGCGCGATCGCACGGGCCATTGTCACCATGGGCAAGCAGCTGCGTCAGGAAATCGTCGCCGAAGGGGTCGAAACAGCCGAGCAGATGCAGTTCCTGCGCACCCTTGGGTGTGACCAGCTGCAGGGTTATCTGTTCAGCCCGCCGCTGGAAGCCGACAAGTTTGCCGCGATGCTGCGCGAGGGTTCGCGCCTGTCCATGTCACCGCTTTGACGGACCGCGGCCGCTGAAGCTTCCAGGCGCGCCCGCGTGGGCCCGTCGGCCGGGTAGAACAGCTCCATGGCCAGTTCCGACAAGGTAATGTCCTGGGGTGTACCCAAGGTGCTCACGGTGGTGAACAGGCTCAGGCGGCCCTGGCCGAAGTCCATTTCGCAGGGCAGCACGACCGCTGGGGCGGACAGGGACGGCCGGGGCGCCTGCAACAAGGCCTGCACATTGGGGTAGGCACGCACCTCGGCCTCCAGTTGCGCCACACGGGCATCCCCCGTTTGCTGACGCACATGGGCCACCGAATCGAGCAGGCTCCAGGCCCAGTCGGCAAAGTTCAAGGTGTAGCGGGCAAATCCCTGCGGGTGCAGGCTGGCGCGCAGGATGTTGACCGGCGGCGCGCGCAGCTCGGGCGCCAACAGGTGCATCATCTGCTGCGCCGCCGAATTGGCCAGCACGACGTTCCAGCTCCGGTCGAAGATCAGGCCGGGATAGGGGTCGTGCGCATCCAACACCCGGTGCAAGGCGTCTGTGACGGCCTGCATCTCGGGTGCTGCCAGGGATTGCTCGCCAAACTGCGGGGCGTATCCCGCACCCAGCAGCAGGCGATTGCGTTCGCGCAAGGGGACATCCAGACGCTGCGCCAGCGCCAGCAACATCGGTGCGCTGGGACGCGAGCGGCCGGTTTCGATGAAGCTCAGATGCCGGGTCGAGACACCCACGTCCAGCGCCAGCTCCATCTGGGACAGGCGCCGACGGGTGCGCCATTCCCGCAAGGCGGTCCCGACCAGGGCATGACCGCGGGGTGGTCGCTGAAAGGTGCTTGTGTGGTTCATGGCCCCCATTTTGCAAACGTGCTCGCTGCAGCGCCATGACCTGAGAGGTAATCGCCGGCCTGCTCGCGCCCCTGCTGTTGGAAACCGGCGATGGATGTCCTCAAGCGACCAGATGGGCCTGCACGCCGCGCCGAGGCGCGGGGCCGACGGTGGGCCCTTCCCCCAGGCGTGCCCACATCTGCACCGTTGCCCCCTGTTGGCCGGCACCGACCAACTCGTGGATCTCGCGATAGGGCTTGGCCTGTTCCGGGTACTCCTGCAAGGCCTGTGAAATCGGCTGCATGGCCAGTCCTTCGGCCGTGGCTGCCAGTTGGGCCCGCACCCAGGCACGGCCCGCCGCAACCTGTTCAGCCCGGGTATTGGATGCCGATCGCATCCACAGAAACGCCGGTGTGCTGTCGATGGTTTGTTCAAAACGCTCGATCTGCCGCGCGATGTTGCGGTCGTCGCTGGCTGGCGCCTTGCTTCGATCGAACAGGCCCAGCGTGGTGGCCACGCGCGCCATCGGATCCATGATCGACAGGCCGTCGCGGTGGCGCGCAATCTCGCCGGGCCCGATGCGCAGCCATTGGTAGGACTCCAGAATCGCCGGCGGTGTCGTCAGCTCGATGCGCCATGCCGCCTTGGCAATCGCCCGATGCAGGCCGATGGCCTGCGGCTGGTCTCCCCGCTCGATGCCAGTGGTCAATCCCGGCGCCTGGGCCGCCGCCACGATGCGCTCACACGCCGCCTGGGCCGGGGGCCGTGGCGAATAGGGCTCGCGATTGGTGTGGCGCCGTGGAATCTGGGCAAACAAAGGGTCTGGCCTGGATGCACCATCCGCCGTCAAGCGAATGTGGGCCACGGGCCGATCGTCCAGGCGATCGGGTCCGAACACACCGCGGGGAAACAACTCGACGTCGGCGCGCCAGCCGATTTCCCGTGCGGCCAGGTCGACCAGTTCGATGAAGGTGCCGTGGCTCATCATGATCTGGCGCGAGTGCGGGTCCGTCGCGGGCAAGAGTCGCTTCAGGTCGCACGACAAGACGATGGCGCCGGGCGTTCGCACGTCCGCGATCCACGACTGCAGGTTGTGCGAGTGCGGGGCAAGGATGGCGTGCGCCAGGATCCAGGCCCTGGGGTCGGCACCTGCTGCCGGGCGCGAGCGATTGGCCACTGCCCAGGCGGTCAGGGCCTCGTCCGGCAACTGTGTTGTGCAGGCGCTCAGGGTACCGGCAGCCAGCGCCGCGAGGCTGCTGGCTCCGATCAGGCGCAGGGCCGTTCGCCGGCCAGGCAGCGGCAAGGCGTTTCGGATCGGGGTGGGGTGGACGGGGTGGTGGGTGGACATGGTGGCTCCGTGGCTGGGGTGACATCGAAATTGTTGGGGCATGTCATATGAAACACAATTGGATGATTCTGTTCATCTGATATTCATTCATGAATAAAACCTTTGACTGGACCCTGGTGCGCTCCTTCCTGGCGGTCATGGAACATGGCTCGCTGCTTGCGGCCGCGCGGGCGCTGGGCATTTCCCAACCGACCCTGGGGCGGCACATGGCTGCGTTGGAACAGCAGATCGGCGCGACGCTGTTCGAGCGCACCGGCCGTGCCCTGGTCCCAACCGCCCTGGCACAACGGTTGGCCGAGCAGGGTCGAGGCCTGGAGGCGGCCGCCAATGCCTTCGCGCTGAGTGCGATGGGGACCCAGGCGCAACGCGGCGGAACCGTGCGCATCACGGCGAGCGAACCCGTGTCCTGTGTGATGTTGCCGCCCCTGCTCGCCCAGATGCGGGTCGCGTTGCCGGACATCCAGGTGGAGTTGGTCGCCAGCGACGGCGTGAGCGATCTGTTGCGGCGCGAAGCCGATGTGGCCATCCGCATGGTGCAGCCGCGCCAGGCCGATCTGATCGCCAGGCGCATCGGACGCGTGGGGATCAGCGCCTGTGCGCACCGCAGCTACCTGCAGCGCCGCGGCACCCCGCAGCGCCCCGCCGATCTGCTCGCACACGATCTGGTGGGCACCGATCGCGGCGACGCCCTCATCCGCGGGTTTGCTGCCATGGGCCACCCGCTGCCCCGCGAAGCGTTTGCCGTGCGCACCGATCACCTGATGGCCTACTGGGGTCTGGTGCGCGCGGGCCTGGGTGTGGGGTTCTGCGCCAACTACCTGATTCGCTCGGATCCCGACGTGGTGGGTCTGCTGCCGGGGCTCAAGGCCCTGGAAATTCCGGTCTGGCTGGTGGTGCACCGCGAAATCCGGCACACCCCGCGATTTCGGCGTGTCTTCGACTTTCTTGCACAAGGCCTGCCCGCCGCGCTCCATTGATGCCGGTTGGCGAAATCACCAGACACCGACGTATCATGAGGTGGCCGCACCGCACCGGCGGTGTTGTGCACCTGCCGGTTGCACACCCCGCGAGGGCATCGTCGAATGCCCCGCACCTCGGCCCGCTCTGGAGACCACCGCATGCTGCATCTGCTCAATTCGATTTACCCGATCCGCTACACCGTGTTTGCGCTCAGCGTGTTGGGTTCGTTGGGTGCGTTGGCCGCGGTGGTGCTGCTGGGAACGGGCTGGGTCTGGCTGTTGGTCTGTGGTGTCGTCGCGGCCATCGGCATCTACGATCTGATGCAGGACCGGCGCGCGATCCTGCGCAACTACCCGGTGATCGGCCACATCCGCTACATGCTGGAGTTCATCCGGCCCGAAATCCGTCAGTACTTTCTCGAAAACGACACGGATGCCGCACCGTTTTCAAGGTCACAGCGCTCCCTGGTCTACGCGCGCGCCAAGAATGAGTCCGACAAGCGGCCCTTCGGAACCCAATTGGACGTCAAGGCCAATGGCTACGAATGGATCAACCACTCGATGGCGCCCACCCACGTCGAGGGGCACGATTTCCGGGTGCTCGTCGGCGGCGCGCCGCTTGGCACCCCGCCCGGCCCGGGTGAATGCACGCAGCCCTACCCGCTCAGCGTGTTCAACGTCTCGGCGATGAGTTTTGGTGCGCTCAGTGCCAACGCGATCATGGCGCTCAACGCTGGCGCCAAGCGCGGCGGCTTCGCCCACGACACCGGCGAAGGCTCGATTTCCGTGCATCACCGCAAGCACGGCGGCGACCTGATCTGGGAGATCGGTTCGGGTTACTTCGGGTGTCGCAACGACGATGGCAGCTTCAACCCCGAGCGCTTTGCCGCCAACGCCTGCGAGCCGCAGGTCAAGATGATCGAGATCAAGCTGAGCCAGGGCGCCAAGCCCGGCCACGGCGGTGTGTTGCCGGGTCCCAAGG
>CAYNWR010000022.1:0-15120 GCA_964400915.1 uncultured Burkholderiaceae bacterium | reverse complement strand
GTGATCGGCATCGTCGGCATGCTGCTGGATCTGCTGTTCGCCCGCTTTCAGCGTGGGGTGACCTATGTGGAGTGATGCGGATGAGCGAGCGGTGCGCGCGCCTTGGAAGGACCCTGTGATGGATGGATTCCTCAAGGTGCAAGGCCTGTCCAAGGCCTTCGTGCCCGCTCGCCCGGTTTTCACCGACGTGAGCTTTGATATGTCGCGCGGCGAGTTCGTCTGCGTCATCGGGCACTCCGGCTGTGGCAAGACAACGATACTCAATGTGCTCGCGGGCTTGGATACAGCCAGTGGCGGGCATGTCTTCATGGATGGGCGCGAAGTGAAAGGCCCGGGCCTGGAACGCGGCGTGGTGTTCCAGAGTCACGCACTCATGCCTTGGTTGACGGTGCGCAGGAACATCGCGTTCGCGGTCGAGTCCCGGTGGCCACATTGGTCGCGCACCCAGGTAGATGCCCATGTGGCGCGATTTGTCACGATGGTGGGACTGGCCGATGCCATCGACCGCAAACCAGCCGAATTGTCCGGAGGGATGAAGCAACGCGTGGGCATTGCGCGAGCGTTCGCCATCCAGCCCAAGATGCTGCTGCTCGACGAGCCTTTTGGTGCGCTGGATGCGCTCACGCGTGGGACCATCCAGGATGAATTGATGGGCATCGTGCGCGAGACCCAGCAGACGGTGTTCATGATCACCCACGATGTTGACGAGGCCATCCTGCTGGCTGACCGCATCCTTCTCATGAGCAACGGCGGCGACACCCCCGAAGGCTACGAGCCCGGCGGAGTGGCCGAAACCGTGGTCAACCCCTTGCCCCGAGACCGCAAGCGTGCAGGCTTGCACCACCTGGCCGGGTACTACGACCTTCGCAACCACATCGTTGACTTTCTTGTCACCCGCGCCCACGCCGGCGCATCCATCGATCACACGGAGCCTAAGAAATGAATCGCAACGACGTCACCGAAAAAATCATCACCGTCAAGGTCAGCAAGGGTCTCAAGTGGGAGGCCGTGGCCAAGAAAGTAGGGCAGTCCAAGGAGTGGACGACTGCCCTTTGCCTGGGACAGATGACCGCCACGCCGGAGCAGGCCAAGGTGTTGGGGAAAATCTTCGGGCTCACGATCGAAGAGCAAAAGTGGCTCCAGGTCGTGCCCTACAAGGGTTCGCTGCCAACGGCCGTGCCCACCGATCCACTGATCTACCGCTGGTACGAAATCGTCAATGTCTATGGCGCCACGATCAAGGAACTCATCCACGAGGAATTTGGCGACGGCATCATGAGCGCGATCGATTTTTCGATGGACATCACGCGCGAGGCCGATCCCAAGGGCGATCGTGTCAATGTGGTCCTGTCCGGCAAGTTCCTGCCGTACAAGACCTACTGACCGAACCTGCGTCGGTTGATGCCTGGATGCTTGGTGCGCATTCGGGCCTAGGTGCCCGACAAGGGCTTGTCGGCCCCTTCGGTTGTCGGTATATTTGTATACCAAATAACCGCGGGACGGCCTGTGCCTGACGATTCATTCGATTTGTACGACCTCCGGGTGGAAGTCGTTGTGGGCGACGACCGCCCTGTCCAATGCCATGCGCATGTGGGTGACTGGTTTGAGGTTCGCGGCGAGATGCTGCACTTTCCGCCGGGCCAAGGCTTCTCGATGTATTCGCTGGCGGCGTTGTTGCCACTCCTGCCGGCCAAACAGCGGTCCACCCAACCGAACGACTGGATGAGCACCGACGCCGACGTGGCCTGCCCGGATCCCAATTGCCCCACGCGTTTTCGCATCACCCGGCTGGGATTGCGGCGATTCAGCCATGCCGAAACCACGGCAACAGTGCTTTCCAACACAGGCTCGCCTGCGCAGGGCCAGTCATGACTGCGCATCCCGGGGTGGCGCGTGTCGAGTTGGCGCCCGGTGTCACGATCCCGCGCCTGATTCGCGGCGGATGGCAACTCTCGGGGGGCCATGGTCCTGTCGATCGCGAGCGGGCCCTCTCCGATGCCGCGCTCTTCATGGATGCAGGACTCGACACCGTGGATGGCGCCGACATCTATACGGGCGTCGAGGCGTTTTATGGCGAATTCAATGCCCGGCGGCGCGATGCAGGGCTTCCAAGACTTCGGGTGCACACGAAGTTTGTTCCCGATGCCAGTGACCTGCGCCGGGTCGATGCGGCCTATGTGCGTCGCATCATCACGCGTTCCTTGCAGCGCCTGCAGTCCGAGCAATTGGACCTTGTGCAATTTCATTGGTGGGACTACGACACGCCGGGCCTCGCGGAAACAGCCGCACATTTGGTGGACCTGCAGCGCGAGGGCCTGATTGCCCAGATCGGCGGTACCAATTTCGATACCGCCCACACCCTGCGCCTCGTTCAAGCAGGGATTCCCCTCGTGAGCATGCAGACACAGTACTCGTTGCTGGATCGCCGGTCCGCCAGTGGTTTGGCGGATATCGCTGAGCGTCACGGTGTGCGCTTGCTTTGTTATGGCACCTTGGCGGGCGGATTCTTTGCCGAGCGGTGGCTGGGTCAACCGCCACCTCCTGCCGACCCTGGCAATCGTTCGTTGGTGAAGTACCGCCTCATCATCGAGGAGTTTGGTGGCTGGGATGCCTTTCAGGGGCTGCTGGCTGTGTTGCAGGGGATCGCGCTCAGGCAGCGCGTCAGCTTGTCGGCCGTGGCGATTGCCTGGGTGCTTGAACAACCCGGCGTGGCGGCGGCGATTGTTGGTGCCCGCTATGCCAATGCCCTGCCACAAACCCTGCAGGCGCTGCGTGTGGGGTTCGAGCCCGACGAACGCGCCACAATTGCCAGGCTGCTGGCCGCTGCACCCGGACCACTGGGCGAACCCTATGCCCTCGAACGCGACCGCAACGGTCCGCATGGGCGCATCATGAAGTACGACCTCAACAAGACCTGAAGACCCCATCCCACGACCTGGAGAAACCGCAATGAAACTTCATTCCCAACTTGTCGTCGCTGGCCTGATCCTGGCCGGCGTCATCGGCACCGTGCCTGCACAGGCGCAGGCGCCGGCGTGCACCCACACCGCCGGCATGGTGGTCTCGCTGACCGGCGCAGCGGGTCGGTTTGGGCAAGCGGCCGCCAAATCCGTCGAACTGGCCTTCAACGGACTGAACCAGGCAGCCGGTGCATCTGGCATCGCGGGCTGCAAGCTCGGTGTGGACCTGCGCGATGCGCAGAGCCAAGGCAGCGTCGCGGTGGATCAGGCCCGTCAATTGGTGGACATTCGCAAGGTGCCGGTCATTGTTGGCGGCATCATCAGCTCGGTGTCGATCCCCATCGTCACCTCGGTCTCAGCGCCAGCTGGCGTCGTGCAGATTTCGCCGGCGTCCACCTCGCCCACACTCACCCGTCTGGGCACCGAAGGCAAGACCAACGGATGGTTTTTCCGCACGATCACCAGCGACGCCTTGCAGGGCACGGCAGCGGCCAAGTTCGCCATCGACCAGGGCATGCGTTCGATGACCATCATCCACGTCAACAACGACTTTGGTGTGAACATGGTTGCCGAATTCCGAAAGGCCTATGAGGCCTTGGGGGGCAAGATCCTCGATGCGGTTCCCTACAACGCCCAACAATCGAACTACAACGCCGAAGTCACCCGGGCCCTGAAGTCCGATCCACCGATGCTGTATTTCGTCGGCTACCCTGGTGACGGGACGACCATCGTCCGCACCTGGGTGCAGCAAGGTGGGCCGCAACGCTTTCTGTTGAACGACGGCATGAACTCGGCCGATTTCATCAAGGGCGTGGGCCCGCAGTTCCTGGGCAACGCGTTCGGAACGAGTTCGGGCACCACCAGCACACCGTCGACGGAGTACTTCGGCACCGCCTATCCCGCGATGAGCGGCGGTTTTGACGCCAAGGCGCCGGCCGCAGACCGGGCCTTCGACGCGGGCGCCATTCTGGGACTGGCCGTTGCGCACGCTGGCAAGTTCGAGGCTGCGGCCATCCGTGATTCCATACGCAAGGTCACCGAACCGGGTGGGGAAGTTGTGCATGCCGGACCCAGTGGATTTTCCCGGGCGTTGCAATTGATTCGCGAGAAGAAGCCGGTGCGCTATGTGGGTGTGATCGGACCGGTGCAGTTTGACCGCAACGGCGACATCACCGGGCCTTTCCGCACGTGGCGCATCGTCAATGGCGAGGTCACCACACTGGGTCAGATGAGCACCGAGGACGTCCAGGCAATCCAGGCCCGAGTGCAGAAGTGACGAGAGACGGCCTGCGGCAGCGGCGGGCACCCGAGCGCACGCTGCTGGCACCCGGGCTGGAGGTGTCGCGCCTTGTCACGGGCTTGTGGCAGGTCGCTGACATGGAGCGCGAACGCGGCACCCTGGACCCGGTGGTTGCCGCCGGGCACCTTGCGGCGTACGCCGAAGGCGGTTTCTCGACCTTCGACATGGCCGACCACTACGGCTCGGCGGAAGTCATTGCAGGAACGCTCAAGGCGGCGGGCACCCATGCGATTCAGGCCTTCACCAAATGGTGTCCGCAACCGGGCGCCATGACGCGCGAGACCGTTCGTGAAGGCATCGGTCGGTCCTTGGAGCGGCTGCGCACGCCGCGGATCGACCTTCTGCAGTTCCATTGGTGGACCTTCGACGATCCGCGCTATATCGACGCGATGGAGGAACTCGCCCGCTTGCGCGAGGAGGGCCTGATCGCCCACATCGGGCTGTGCAATTTCGACACCGCCCACATGCGCTTGCTGCTCAACCTGGGCCTTCCGATCGTTTCCAATCAGGTGTCCATGTCGCTGCTGGACCGACGCGGCACGGAGGCGATGACCGACCTCGCCCTGGCCCATGGCGTCAAGCTGCTCACCTATGGCGTGCTGGGCGGTGGCTACCTGGGTGAACGCTGGTTGGGCGTGGCTGAGCCGAGCCCCGCCACCGACTGGAGCAAGATGAAGTACCGGCGCTTCATCGACGCGGTGGGCGGGTGGTCCGCGTTGCAGGCCGTTCTGCAAGCGGCCTCACAGGTGGCGCGTCGACATGGGGTGTCCTTGTCCAATGTCGCGACACGCTGGGTGCTGGAGCAGCCGGCCGTGGGTGCGGTGATCGTCGGTGCGCGCCTGGGTGAACGCGAGCATCGAGACGACAACCTGCGGGTGTTCGATTTCGCGCTCGATGATCAGGACCATGTGCTGCTGCAGACGGCGTTTGCACAGACGCGTCGCCTGCCCGGTGACTGCGGCGACGAATACCGGCGTGCGCCCTTTCTCACGGCTTCGGGCGACCTCAGCCATCACCTGGATCGGATTGAACCCCTCTGGCCGGCCCAGGCTCATGTGACCGACCCGCAGCGCCGATATGTTGACAGCGGCAGCCAATGGGAGCCGTTGGCCGGATACGCGCGGGCCGTGCGCAAGGGTTCGCGGGTGCTGGTGTCGGGCACCACAGCCACCCATGGCAGCGGGCGCCTGATCGGCGCCGGAGACGCAGCGGTCCAAGCCACCTACATCCTCGACAAGATTGCTGCCAGCCTGAGGGCGGTGGGTGCGCGGCTTGAAGATGTCGTGCGCACGCGGGTGTATCTCACCGATGCAAAGGATTGCCTCGCGGTCAGCCGGATTCATGGGCAGTACTTCTCAAGCATTCGACCGGCCAACACCTTGCTGCAGGTGGCCGCGCTTGTCGGCGAAGGCTACTGCGTCGAGATCGAGGCCGAGGCCGAAATCGGCAATCCGCTTTGAGATCTGCAGAGCCGCCTTCCGCCATGCCTGCGCCCCACTCTGCGGCTGATGGCTTGCTGCTGGAGGTTCAGTCGCTGAGCAAGCGCTTCGGTGGTGTCGCGGCCGTCCAGGGCGTGAGTTTTGGCTTGCCGCATGGCTGCATCGCGGGGCTGATCGGTCCCAACGGAGCGGGCAAGACCACCATGTTCAATTGCCTGTCCGGCGCGCTTCAGCCCAGTGGCGGGCGTGTGTTGCTGGCAGGACAGGACGTCACGGGACGGCGCGCCGATGCGATGTTCCAGGCTGGCCTGGCCCGCACCTTCCAGATCCCGCGCCCGTTTCCGGAAATGACCGTCCTCGACAACGTGCTGCTGGCGCCTGCCGGGCAGCTCGGCGAGCGTTTCTGGTCCAACTGGTTTGCCTGGCACGCCGTGCAGCAGCAGGAGGCCAGGACTTTGAAAGCGGCACGCCACTGGCTGGATTTTGTCGGTCTGGGCGCGCTGGAGCACCAACCGGCCCGTGTGTTGTCGGGGGGGCAGCGCAAATTGCTGGAGCTCGCAAGGGTGATGGTGGCCCAACCCCGGCTGGTGCTGCTGGACGAGCCGGGCGCCGGCGTCAATCCGGCGCTGCTGGAGCAGATCACCGAACGCATCCGCACGCTCAACCGCCAAGGCGTGAGCTTTCTCATCATCGAGCACAACATGGATCTCGTGGCGAGCATGTGCGATCCCGTGATGGTGATGGCTCAGGGGGAGCTGCTGGTCAGTGGCAGCGCACAGGCGGTGCTGGCCGATGAACGCGTGGTGGAAGCCTATCTGGGTGGGAGCGACGCATGAGTGGTCGAACGCCCGACGCGCTTGGCGGGCCAACCCCATCGGCCGATCTGGCGCTGGTCGTGGAGGGTCTCGTGGCGGGCTATGAGCCGGGCCTTTCGATTGTTCGCGGCGCGTCGCTGCAGGTGCGACGCGGCGAGGTGATGGCGGTGCTGGGGCCCAACGGGGCCGGCAAGTCCTCGTTCGTCAAGGCCGTGGCCGGCTTGGTGCCGGTGAGCGAGGGGCGTGTGCAGCTTCTTGGCCGTGACATCACCCGTGTGCCGGCCCATCGCATGGTGTTCGAGGGCCTGGCTTTTGTGCCGCAGACCGAAAATGTCTTTGCCCCGCTGGGCGTTGGAGAAAACCTGGAACTGGCTTCGGCCGTCCTTGGCGGCAGTGCCATGCAAAGACGCCAGCGGCTCGAACCGGTCTGGACCCTGTTTCCGGATCTGGCGCGGCAGCGCCGCTTGTTGGCGGGCCAGCTCAGCGGTGGCCAGCGGCAGATGCTGGCCGTGGCCAGAGCCTTGATCGCGCAGCCCAGGCTCGTCATCCTGGATGAGCCGTCGGCAGGTCTGAGCCCCAAACTCGTGCAGCAGGTGTTTACGATGCTGCGTCAGGTGCGCGACAGCGGTGTGACTGTGTTGCTGGTGGAACAGAACGTCAAGGCCGCACTGGCCTTGGCCGATCGTGCGGCCGTGATGGTGGAGGGGCGCGAGCGCTGGGTGGCTCCCTCAGTCGATTTCCAGGGTGAAGCCGGCGCAGCGCGCCTGACCGGCCTGTACCTCGGGCATGGCGCCGCAACGGCAGGGACCGTGTGATGCTGCAGATCGTTGCAGACGGCCTGATGATCGGTTCGGTGGTTGCACTGGGCGCTATCGGCCTGAGCCTCACCTTGTCGATTTTCCGCTTCAGCAATTTTGCCCATGGGGAACTGCTCGGCTGGGGTGCGTACCTGGCCCTGGTCGGGTCTGCAGCGGCCGCACAAATGGGTGCGCTCCTGGGTCTGCCCATGCAAGAGCCGCTGGCGCCGTTTTCGTTTGGCGCCGGATTGCTGGTGGCCCTGGTGCTCAGCGCGATTGGCACAGCAGGCATCGCACTGTTGCTGGATGCCCTGCTGTTTCGCCGCTTGCGCCAGCAAGGCGCGATCACCCTGGTGATCGCGAGTTTTGGTGCGGCCCTGGCGCTGCGCAACCTGCTGCAGTACTGGCAGGGGGGCGTTCCCAAGTACTACAGCGAGAACCTGCAGATCGCAATCGCTCTGGTGCCGCGCAGCCTATTGGGGGGCTTGCGGGCCACGCCCGATCAGATGCTGGTGCTGGCCCTGGCGGTTGGGGTCGTGGCGGGCCTGCACGTCTTCCTGCGCCACAGCACCTTGGGCCGTTCCATGCGTGCGACCGCTTCCAACCCGGCACTGGCGCGTGTCAGTGGCATCGATCCGGAACGTGTGCTGCGCGCCACCTGGGTACTCGGTGCCGTGTTGGCGGCGGTGGCTGGCGTGATGGCCGGCGTGACGGTGCAACTGCGGCCGACCATGGGTGTGGAAATGTTGCTGCCCTTGTTTGCGGCAGTGATTCTGGGGGGCATGGGTTCGGTGTGGGGTGCGGTGCTGGGGGGGCTCGTGGTGGGATTGGCCGAGAGCGCCTCGGTTACCGTCGTGGGTGCCGAATACCGTGCCGCTGCTGCCTTTGTTGTGCTCATCGCCATCCTGATCGTTCGCCCCACCGGACTGTTCGGCGACAAATCCACATGAACACTGGTCTGGACTTCTCCCTGTTGGCCGGCTGGGTGTCCTACGGTGCCTTTTTCCTGGTCTTTGCGACCGCGTTTGCCATCGTGACGCTGGGTCTGAACCTGCAATGGGGGCACACCGGCCTGTTCAACGTGGGCGTGGCGGGCTTCATGGCCATGGGGGCCTACACCTCGGCCTTGCTGACCACCCCCGGTGCGCCGGATCGCCTGGGCGGGCTGGGATGGCCGGTCGCCGCAGGCATGCTGGCGGCCATGCTGAGCACCGGGCTGCTGGGCCTGCTGGCGGGCATTCTCACGCTGCGCATGCGGCACGACTACCTGGCCATCACCACCTTTGGCATCGCGGTCGTCGTGCAACTGGTGGCGCTGAACGCCACACCGCTGACGGGGGGGCCGTTCGGCGTGCAATTCATTCCCAAGCCCTTGCAGGGCTGGCTGGGCACGGGTCTGGTCTGGACCGTGTCCTACCTGGCCATGGCGCTGGCCTTGCTGTCCTTGGCTTATCTTGCGCTGGGGCGCCTGGCCGCAAGCCCCTGGGGACGCGTGCTGCGCGCGATTCGCGAGGACGAGGAAGCGGCTGCCTCCCTGGGCAAACGGGCCTATGTTTTCAGGTTGCAGAGCTTCGTGATCGGCAGCACGCTCATGGGACTGGGTGGCGCGGTCTACGCCCATTTTGTGGGCTACATCGCACCCGAGGATTTCCTGCCCATCCTCACGTTCCAGATCTGGGCGATGCTGATCGTCGGGGGCTCGGGCAACCACCGGGGCGCTGTGCTGGGCGCCTACGTGGTATGGGGCTTCTGGGCCTTGTCGGGGGGCCTGCTGCGCGGGTGGGTGCCCCAGGCCGAACAGGCCCGGGCGGCGGCGCTGCAAGTGGTTCTGATCGGCGTGTTGATTGCCCTGATGCTGGTGCTCAGGCCGCGCGGCCTCATCGGCGAGCGACACGCCGCGCCGTCGCGCCCTTGACACGCTGATGCGCATCGGCCGGCTGCCGGGGCACGCCGGCCACGCGGCGCCATGCCCGCTCGAGCAGGTCGATGCGCGCGGCGGTGGCCGCCTCGATGCGCGACACATCGCCGCTTTCGATGGCAAGCTGACTCTCGCGCAGGGACTGCGCCGATTCGGTGATGTCGTCCAGTCCCCGGATGGCGGCCATGCGCACGGTGTCCATGCGTCGCAGCAGCACCTCCATCATCTTTACCACCACGCTGTTCTGTGTGGCCCGTGCCACGGCGATGTTGAAGCGTGTGCTGGCAATGGTCATCATCAGGCCGGTCTCATCGCTCACCGGCCGATGCCGGTTGGCCTGGCTCACGGCAAAACTCAGGTCGACCGCTGCGCGGATGCGATCGAAGTCGGCCGCGGTGGCGCGCTGGGCGGCCATGCGCGCCACCTGGGGCTCGAACAGGCGCCGCGCCTCGATCACGGCCGGGATGTGCTCCGCGGGCAGGTCCGGCACCGGAAAACCCGCAAGCTCGGCGGGCACGCTTTCGCTGATGACGAAGAGCCCGCCGGAGGACCCGGGCAGCACCTCGATCAGCCCGGCCCGCACCAGCAGTTTGATGGCCTCGCGCAGCGTCGGGCGGCTGATGCCGAGTTGGTGCGACAAAGCAAGCTCGGAGGGCAGCCGCTCGCCCACCCTGACGTCGCCGGCCAGGATCGCCTCGGTGATGCGAAACGCCACGATCTCGGCGGGCCGCACCATCTGGACGGGTGCAAAGACAAAAGCGGTGGGAGCCACACGTGCCATGGGTTGCCATCTTACGAAGTCGCGTCAAGCGAGGCGGCTCGTGCGTGCGCCCGCCTGGCGGGCCGCGCGCGTCCTCAGTCCGTGGCTTTGGCCAGTGCCTGGTCGATGTCCCAGAGGATGTCCTCGACATCCTCGATGCCCACCGACAGGCGAATCATGTCCGGCCCCACGCCGGCCTGGCGCAACTCGTCCGCGTTGAGCTGCCGGTGGGTGGTCGAGGCGGGATGGATCACCAGGGTCTTGGCGTCCCCGATGTTGGCCAGATGGGACAGGAACTCACACGCGTCGATGAAGCGTTCGCCCGCGCGAACGGGATCGTCGGCCTTGATGCCAAAGGTCAGGATGCCCGAACAGCCAGGGCCCTGGTCCAGCCGGCGAAACTGCTTGCGTGCCAGTGCATGGTGTGGCGAATCGGCGAGGCCGGGGTAGTTCACCCAGCTCACGCGTGGGTCTTGCTGCAGGTGCTGGGCGATGAGCTGTGCGTTCCGGCAATGGGCCTGCATGCGCAGGTGCAGGGTTTCGATGCCCTGAAGAATCAACCAGGCGTTGAGTGGCGACAGGCAGGCGCCGAAGGTGCGATTGACCTCCATGCGCGCCTTCATCGTGTAGCCGAAGTCGCCAAAGGTTTCGTAGAACTTCACCCCATGGTAGGCACGGGAAGGCTCCAGGATTTCGGCGAACTTTTCACGCGCCAGGGGCGATCCCCAATCGAACTTGCCCGATTCGACCACCACACCCGCCATGGTGGTGCCATGGCCGCCCAGGTATTTGGTGGCGCTGTGGACGACGATGTCCGCGCCAAAGTCAAATGGATTGCACAGGTAGGGCGAGGCAACCGTGTTGTCGATCACCAGCGGCAGGCCATGGTCGTGGGCGATCCTGGCAACCGCTTCGATGTCCAGCACATTGACCAGCGGATTGCCGATGGTTTCGCCGTACAGCGCACGGGTGCTCGGGCGAATGGCACGTCGGAAGTTGTCGGGTTCGGACGGGTCGACAAAGGTGGTTTCGATCCCGAGGCGCGCAAAACCGACACCCAGTTGGCCGACCGTGCCGCCATACAGCGTGGACGCCGCCACGATGTGATCGCCGGCCTTGAGGATGGCCAGCAGGGCGGTCATCTGGGCGGCCATGCCACTGGCACAGGCCAGGGCTGCCCGACCCCCTTCGAGCGAGGCCACACGTTCTTCGAGCACGGCCACGGTGGGGTTGCTGATGCGGCTGTAGACGTTGCCAAAGGTCTGCAGGTTGAACAGGCTGGCCGCGTGGTCGGCGCTGTCGAACACGAAGCTGGTGGTCTGGTGGATGGGCGTCGCACGCGCCCCGGTGACGGGGTCGGGCGTGGCGCCCGCGTGGATGGCACGCGTGCCGAAGCCATAGGGATGGTCTTGGGTCATGACCTGAAACCGGTTGGCGTGCTTGACTGGCCCCACGCGAAGCGGCGGCGACAGGCCACCCGCAGACCATGGAACGGCATCAGGGGCAACATCAGTAGGGCAGTTGTTGTGGCCGTTTGGCTGAAATGACCTTGGTGTTCACACCAGCCCAGTTGAGGCCGCCAAACAGGCGGGCGTGCTCGATCTTCACGCAGCGGTCCATCACCACCGAGAGGCCGGCGGCTCGCGCCCGGGCGGCGGCCGCGTCGTTGACAACACCCAGCTGCAGCCACAGACAGCGCGCCCCGACGGCAATGGCCTCCTCAGCCAGCGGCGGGATGTCCTCGCTCCTGCGAAAGCAGTCGACCATGTCGATGCGGTGATCGGCTGCCGCAGCACGGACGCTGGGGTACGACCTGAGCCCCAGAATCGCCTCGGCGCCCGGGTTGACGGGCACAACCTGGTAGCCGTGCTCCAGCAGATACTTGCCGACAAAATGGCTGGGACGGTGCCATTGGGGCGACAGACCCACCACGGCAATCGTGCGGCAGCTGGAAAGGACCTCGCGCAGCTCGGCAATCGTGCTCATGAGACGGGATTCTGCGGGATCCTCACACCGAGGATTTGTACTTGACGCTGCAGCCGTAAGGTCGGGTTTGAGCGGCCGTGATGGGTTTGCCGGCCAGGGCCTCGGCCAGGGCGACCTTGACGTAATTGGTGGCTTTGGCAATGTCCTCGGTGCGCGAGGACGGAATGCTGTCGATCCCGCCGGCGTAAATCAGGCGGCCCTGCGGGCTCACGATGTACATGTGCGGCGTGGTGCGGGCGCCATAGGCACGTCCGACCTCGCCCTCTTCGTCCATCAGGATGGCGCTGTGCTTGGATTGGCGTTCCTTGAGCCAGTCGGAAAGCGCCGCGGGCTTGAGGTAGTCCGGGTGTTCGCGTTCGGTGGAGTTGATCGCCAGCCACACCACCCCTTTGGACTGCGCGTCCTGCTGGGTGGCCGGCATGTTGCCGCTGTTGTAGTGCTTGCGCACATAGGGGCAGCCCGGGTTGGTCCATTCCAGCACGACGTGGCGACCCTTGAAGTCGCTGAGCTTCACGGCCTTGCCCGAGACATCCTTGAGCGTGAAATCCGGCGCTGGCTGGCCCACACTCACCGCCGCATCGGCCGACGTGTGCGCGGTCAGTGCCCAGGCGCCCGTGGCCAGCAGCAGCTGGCGTTTGGATCGGTCTGTGTGATTCATGGGTTCGATCTCCTTGAGGGGTTCCATCAACAGCGCAGGCGCCGCCTACAGGCGCGACAGGGCCAAGCGCACTTCCTCCACTCCCGGCAATTCCGACAGCACCATCGGCGGGCTGTCCTTCTTGGTGTGCAAAACATAGACCGGCACGCCGCTGCGCCCCAACTGTGCCAGGGCGGAGGTGATGGCCGGGTCGCGACGTGTCCAGTCGGCACGCAGCAGCACCACCTGGCGTTGCTTGAAATCGGCCAGCACCTGCGCATCGGCCAGGGTGGTCTTCTTGACGAACTGACAGGTCACACACCAGGCCGCGGTGAAATCGACAAACACCGGCTGGCCCTGGGCCAGGTGCTGCTCCACTTTGCCAGGCGCCCAGGCCTGCCACAGGCTGCCGGTATCGGCCTGGACAGGGCCTGAATCTGTCATTCTTACAACAAATGGGCCCATAGCGATCGCCATCATTGCAAAGATTGCTACTGAAACAGTAGCAATCCAGGGGCGCATCGATGCCGCCGTGCTCAGGGCCCAGACACACAATGCCAGTGCCACGAGCAGCGCGAGCAAGGCCGCAGCGCCGTCGATGCCGGACTGTTGGCCAAGAACCCAAACAAGCCAGACCACTGTGGCAAACATGGGGAAGGCCATGAATCGGCGCAGCGTGTCCATCCACACCCCGGGCCTGGGCAGGGCGCGGGCCAGCCCAGGCACAAAGCTCGCGCCCAGGTAGGGCAATGCAAAACCCAAGGCCAGTGCCGTGAAGATGAGCAGGGTTTGGCTGGCCGGCAGGTTGGCTGTGAGACCCAAGGACGCACCCATGAAGGGCGCGGTGCAGGGCGAGGCCACCGCCACGGCCAACACGCCCGTCAGGGCCGCGTCGGCAGCCGGGTGGCGCGCCTGCAGGCTCGCCAGCCGCGACGGCAGCACATGGCCCACTTCGAACACACCCACCAGGTTCAGGCCGATCAGGGTGAACAAGGCAGCCAGTGCGGCCACCACCGTGGGCGACTGCAACTGGAATCCCCAGCCCACCGCCTCGCCCGCTGCCCGCAGGCCCAGCATCAGGCCAGCGAGCGACAGGAACGACACCAGAACACCCGCGCTGTAGGCCAGGCCGTTGGCGCGCAGGCGCTGTGGCTGCTGGCCATCGGCGGCAAACCCGAGCACCTTCAGCGCCAGCACCGGAAACACACAGGGCATGAGGTTGAGGATCAGCCCACCCAGCAGCGCAGCCCCCATGGCCAACAGCAGGGCACCCAACGCCAGGGGGCCGGGAGCTGCGGGCGTTGCGGCGTTGCGCTCCAGCGCCTGAGCCAAGGCCGGTGGCACACCTGTGGCCGCCGCCGTGGTGGGCCAGGCACCCAGCACCGGAAGGTCCGAGCGAAATCCGGTGCGAACACCATCGACCATTCCCACCAGCACGACGGGCATGTCGGATGGGCTCGCGCTGCGCTGCGGTGACAGCGGAACCCGGGCCGACCACACCGCGCCGTCCCAAGACTGCGTCCATGGCGCGGCTGGCTGCAGCACTTCGGGTGTTTCGGGAAACAACTCCAGGGTCTGGCCCCGCAGGGAGACCGGCAGGTTGCGCACGGCCAGTGTGAGCGCATCGCCTTCGATGCGGATCTGGCTGGGTGGCGAGGCGCCTGGCACCACGGGTGCAATCGGGCGTGGGGCGGATTTCAGTGCGGCTTCAAAGGCGGCGCCATGCAGTCCGGTTGCACTGGCGGTCGGCACCGTCAGGCTGAAATCCCCTTCTTCGGGAATACATTCCTTGCGGCACACCAGCCAGGACGCCTTGAGTTTGACCGCCAGACCCGGGCTCAGCACCCCGTCGGGCTTGAAGTGCGACGCGATGGTGACCGGCACCGGCAACAGCACCGTGCCCTCGTAGCCGTAGTTGGCCAGATCCCCGATGGGGATCTTCTTGGGGATCGGCCAGGCAATGTCGCCAGCACTTGCACCCGTCGGCAGGCTCCATTCCAGCGTGATGGGAAGACCCGAATCGCCCGGGTTCTTCCAATACGTGTGCCATTCGGGCTTGTGCTCGATCTGTAAGCCAAGCCACAGCGGCTTGCCCGGTACCACGCCTTCGGGTGCATGCGCCAGCAGCGTGGCGCGCACCTGATCGGTCACCACAACGGCCGCCGTGCCCGGATTGGAAGCAAATTGGGCGGTGGCGATCGTCGCCACTAGAAAGTTAGCTATCAAAAAAATAAGAACCGAGCGACCCAGGTGCAGCATGGCGGGTTGGACACCTCCGGGCACCACAGGTTCCTTGCGGATCCAGTTCACGTGGCAAACCCCAGCACCACCCTGCGGGTGGTGGCGCTCTTCTTCTCGATCTTGGTGACGATGATGGGGCCGATTTCGGCGGTGTTGGCGACGTGGGTGCCGCCACAGGGCTGCAGGTCGATCTGCTCGTCGGCGCCGATGCGCACGGTGCGCACCTGTCCACTGCCGCGCGGCGGCTGCACGCTCATGCTCTTGACC
>CAYNWR010000021.1:0-15201 GCA_964400915.1 uncultured Burkholderiaceae bacterium | reverse complement strand
GTAGAAGGCAGACAAGGGGATCGCCGCCACGCCCATTTCGCGCGTCAGCCACTGGCAGAAATCGGCCTCGGGCAGATCCCGCTCGCTCACGCCAAGGCCTGAGATGTCCACACACTGGAAGTAGCTGCCTTCGCTGGGCAGCAACCGAAAGCGCGTGCGAGCCAGACCAGCGCGGAACAGATCGCGCTTGCGCTGGTAGAAGGCCGGCAGTTCCAGGTAGGGTTGCGGATCGCGCATGTAGGTGGCCAGGCCATGCTGTACCGGCGTGTTGACGGTGAACACGTTGAACTGGTGCACCTTGCGAAATTCGGTGCTGAGCACGGCGGGTGCGGCCACATGGCCCACCTTCCAGCCCGTGACGTGGTAGGTCTTGCCAAAGCTCGACACGATGAAGGCCCTGGCGGCCAGGCCAGGAAATCGCGCGGCGCTTTGATGGGCCTGGCCGTCGTAGACCATGTGCTCGTAGACCTCGTCGCTGATCAGGAACACGTCGGTCGGTGCGAGCAGTTCCTGCAGGCGCAGCATGTCGGCTTCGCTCCAGACGGTCGCGCTCGGGTTGTGCGGGCTGTTGATGAGGATGGCACGCGTGCGTGGGCTCAGCGCGGCAGCAATGCGATCAAAGTCGGGGCGGAACGTGCCAGGAACCAATGGCACCCGCACCACCGTGCCTCCGGCCAGTTCGATGTTGGGCACATAGCTGTCGTAACACGGCTCGAGCACAATGACCTCGTCCCCTGGACGCACCACCGCCAACACGGCGGTGATGATGGCCTGTGTCGCACCGGCGGTGATGGTGACTTCGCTGGTGGGGTCGTAGCGACGGCCGTACATGGCTTCAATCTTGGCGGCCACCGCTTCGCGCAGCACGGGCACACCGGTCATGGGCGGGTATTGGTTCAGTCCCGCCTGCATCGCGTCGGTGACGGCCTGCACCAGGCTTGGGTCGCACGCGAAGTCGGGAAAGCCCTGCCCAAGGTTGACCGCCCCGCGCTCGGCGGCCAGCGCCGACATGACGGTGAAGATCGTGGTGCCGACGGCGGGCAGTTTGGTGACCAGGTTGGGGGTGCGTGCAAGGACGGTTGCGTTCATGGGTGTCGGTGAGGCGTCCGCAGACGCATCGGAAGTCAAAGTTCGTAATCGCTGCCGCGGCCCGCCATCACCCGTTCGATCGATGCACGATCGAGGCGTTCGCTGAGCAGTTCGGCAAACCGGTAGACAAAATTGCGAAGGTAGGCGCCCCGCTTGAAGGCGATGCGGGCCAGGTTGCGCCCGAACAGGTCGCCCACGGGGCGGGCAACGAGTTGCTGGGCCAGATCGCCCGCGACGGCCATCTCGGCCACCAGTCCAACGCCCAGGCCCGCACGCACGTAAGTGGTGATGACATCGGAATCGATGGCCTCCAGCGCGATGCGCGGCGAGAGCTGGTGTTGGGCAAAGGCCGCATCGATGCGGGTGCGGCCAGTGAATGACGGGTGGTAGGTGATGAGCGGTTCGGCTGCAATGTCTGCGAGGGTCAGGCGTTCGGCCATGGCAAGGGCGTGCCCTGCCGGCACCACCAGCACGTGCTGCCACTCGTAGCAGGGCAGAGTGACCAACTCGGGAAAATCGGCCAGGGATTCGGTGGCGATGCCGATTTCGGCCACTTCCTCGATCAGCATGCGCGCCACCTGGCCGGGCGCTCCCTGGTGCAGGCTGATGTTGACCTTGGGAAACGATTCGCGCAGCCGGCGGATGGGCTCGGGCAGCACGTATCGCGCCTGCGTGTGGGTGGTTGCAATCGAGAGCGTTCCGCTGTCCTGGGCACTGAACTGCTCACCGATGCGCTTGAGGTTGCCCACCTCGCGCAGGATCACGTCGATGCTGCGCAGGACGTGCTGGCCTGGCTCGGTGATGCGCTTGAGCCGTTTGCCATGGCGCGCAAAGATGTCGACGCCCAGTTCCTCCTCCAGCTCCAGGATGGCTTTGGAAACCCCGGGTTGCGACGCATGCAAGGCCCGGGCGGCGTCGGTCAGGTTGAGGTTGCGGCGCGCGGCTTCCTGGACAAAGCGAAACTGGTGCAGGTTCATGGCGTGGGGCCGATTATTCCAAAGCGGCAGGCGCCAGGGCCTGCTGTGCCAGTGCCTGGATGATCGCGGCGTTTTCGCCGGCTGCCGGCAGCAGTTCGACCTGCAAGGCGGGAAAGCGCCCGTGCAGGGCCCTCAGACGCTCCGGAATGTCGCTGCGCAGGTGGTGCCCCATGCCGATGAACAGTGGAAACACCCGCGCGAACTCGATCTTTGAAGCGGCCAGCCGCTCAAACGTGGCTTCAAGCGACGGCTGGGTGTGCTCAAGGTAGGCGCAGCACACGTCGGTGCCAGGGGCCGCATCGGCCCGCACCCGATCGGCGATGTTCTGGACACTTTGTGTCCACGCGGGATCGCGCGACCCATGCGCCAGCAACACGATGGCACGTGCGCCGGTGGGGACTGCATCGCCTGGCGGGCTGCGGGTCAGGCTCACGGTGTCACCGCCGCAGCACCAGCCACGCCATGGCGCCCAGCGAGATCAGCGAGTAGATGAAACCCGGCGCTGCCGCGGTCACCCAGGGCACCCACTCATTCAGCGTTCCGATGTAGCCGAACACGTTGTTGAGCAGGAAGAAGCTGATGCCGGCCATGACGCCCATGAAGACGTAGCCAGCGATGCTGCCCGAACGAAAGTGCAGATAGGCAAACGGCAGCGCCAGCACCACCATCACCAGGCACGACAAGGGATAGAAAAGCTTGCGCCAGAACAGGATTTCGTAGCGCTGCGCCGACTGGCCGTTGGCCCGCAGGTGGCGCGAGTACTGGAACAGGTCGATCGTGCTCATGCGCTCAGGGCGCAGGATCGCGGCCGACACCATTTCCGCGGTGATCTCGGTGGGCCATATCAACTCCGCCGCGCTGGCGTTGTCCATGAAGGGTGAGGCGCCAGGTGTTGCCGCTGGCGTATGGGACAGTCGCTCGACCTGCGCCAGGCGCCAGGCGTTGTCGCCCTGAATCGTTGCCGCCGCAGCGCGGATCTGGGTGCGCAGGTAGCCGTCAGCCCCAAATTCGAAGATCCTCACACCGATCATTCTTCCGCTGGGCTCCATGGATGCGACGTTGACTGCGATGGATGCGCCTTCGCGGCGTTCCTTGAGCCAGGCACCGCCTTGGCCTGCCGGAAGGCGTTGCTGCATTTCGACCTTCAACAGTTGCGCCTTGCGATCCGCCCACGGCGCCAGGTAGTCCCCTGCCAGAAACGTGAGCGCGGTAAACGACAGGCCCAGGCCCAGCAGCACGCGCAGCGCGCGCCAGGGGCCCAAGCCGCTGGTGCGCAGAATGGTGAATTCCGAGCCTTGAGCCAGGCGCGCCATCACAAAGATCGTTCCCATCAGCACGGTGATGGGCAACAACTCATAGAAGTGCGCCGGCACCAGCAGGGTGACGTAGGTCAGCGCGTGGGGCAGCTGGTAGCCCGGCGCATTGGCCCGCCCGATGGCCCGCAATTCATCGACCAGGTCAAAAAAGTAGAACAGCGCCAGAAAGCCGATGGTGGCAAAGGTGACGGCGGCGACCACCTCACCAAAGAACAGACGGCGAATCGTCTTCACGGCGTTCGGCGCCGCAACAGGTGGGCGGGGTGCCATTGGAAATGCCGCACAGCCAACCAGACAAGCGCGAGCAGCAGGGCACCGCCATGCAGACCCACCAGGAACGACAGAAAGCCCACCCGGCCGGAGGCGATCCAGGACTGGCCCAGATTGAGCAGGTTGTAGTAGGTGATGAAGGCAAACAGGGCAATCACCAGATGCAGGGTGCGCGTGGCACGCGGGCTGGCACTGGCCACCGCAACCGCCATGAGCACCACGTTGACCGAGGCCAGCCACAAACCGATGCGCCATGCCAATTCGCCCAGGTTGGCCGGGCTGGGCACGCGCACCAGATCGAGGCTGTTGGTTGCCTTGGGGGGTTGTACTTCTCGCTCCTGAAGGCGCGCGGCGCCGACCCGGGTGACGTATTCGGTGAATTCGCTGACCTTCACGCTGCGGTCGCTCAGTTGCAATTCGGTGCGCTGGCCGTTCTGCAGGATCAGGTGGCGCTCGCCGTCCACGTGGTCGACGCGGGCGCGCTGCGCCGATGTCACCGCTTCGCGGCCCTTTTCCGTTGCAGCAATGAACACGTTGTTGCCCACGTCCCCCTGCGCACCTTCCTTCTCGACAAAGAACACACGCCGCCGGCTGGCCGATTCCTGGAACTGGCCGGGGGTGATCCGCTCGACATCGCCGCGATCGTCAAATCGGTCGCGCAGCTGCTGCACCTGCTGGTGGGACCAGGGCCAGACGATGAGCGCCAGCACCCCGATACCGAGCAGGATTGGCCAAGCGAATCGCAGCAGGGGACGCAAGGTGGATGCCAGGCCCGAGCCGCTGGAGAACCAGATCACCATCTCGCTGTCGCGGTACATCCTGGACAGGACGCCCACACAGGCGACAAACAGACTGAGCGCAAGCAGGGTGGGCAAGTGTCCGAGCAAGGTGTAACCCAGCAGCAGCGACACGTCCGAAGGGCTGACAGCCCCGTTGGCGGCCTGGCCCAAGGTTCGAATCAGCAGGATCGTCAGGACAATGGTCCCGATGACGACCAGGGTCGCGCCAAAACTTCGAGCGAGTTCCTTGCGGACGGATGATTCGAATAACATCGATTGCTGCAATAAGGAATGGGAATTATGGACGTAGCGATCAAACATCTGGACACGGCGGGTCTTGCCGACGAACGCGCAGGCGTTTTGGGCATCCTGGTTCATGACGCGTATGCGGCCGGACTCGACGCGGTGTCGCGCCTGATCAAGACCGCGCTGGACGAAGGTGAATTCAAGACCAAGGCCGCAAGTGTCGTGTCCTACCGCAGTCCGGAGGGCTTTCGGGCTGCACGGGTTCTGCTGGTGGGGGTTGGTGATCGTTCTCCGGCGTCCATCCGGCAAGGGCTGGCGGCGTTTGGCGCTCAGGCCAAGGCCTTGAACTCGCGTGAATGGCTTCTGGGCAGCACCTTCGACTGGAACCCAAACGAAGCCACCATCGTGGCGACCGCGCTGTCCGATCTGACCTACAGCTACACGGCAACCCGTCCGAAGGCCGAGGCCCGCCAGTTGCAGCGTGTGACCCTGGCGGCGCAGGCGGGTGTGGCTGCGGCCGATGGCCCCTCGCTGACCGCACTGGTCGCGGGGGTCGAACTGGCCAAGGAATGGGCCAATCGGCCGGCCAACCACGCCACCCCGCGCATGCTGGCTGGCGCGGCGAAGGCGCTGGCGCGACACCGGCGCGTGCGCTGCAAAGTCCTGGGGCGCTCCGAGATCGAGCGCCTGGGGATGGGCTCCTTTCTTGCTGTCGCGCAGGGTTCCGAGCAGCCGCCCCAGTTCATCGTGCTCGAATACCGCGGCGGTCCGGCCAAGCAGGCGCCCGTGGTGCTGGTGGGCAAGGGGATCACATTCGATACTGGTGGCATTTCGCTGAAGCCGGCTGCCGAAATGGACGAGATGAAGTTCGACATGGGCGGCGCAGCCAGCGTGCTGGGCACCTTCGAAACCCTGGGGCGCGCACAACCCGCCATCAATGTGGTCGGCTTGATTCCCGCCTGCGAAAACATGCCGGGCGGGCGGGCCGTCAAGCCGGGTGATGTGGTGCGCAGCCTTTCGGGCCAGATGATCGAAATCCTCAACACCGACGCTGAGGGCCGCCTGATCCTGTGCGACGCCTTGACCTACGCCGAGCGCTACAAACCCGAGGCCGTGATCGATATCGCGACCCTGACAGGGGCTTGCGTGGTGGCGCTGGGCAACGTTCGGAGCGGCTTGTTCGCCAATTCCGAGCCCTTGGCTGCGGCCTTGCAGGCCGCCGGAGAGCGCAGCGGCGATCCCTGCTGGCGCATGCCCCTGGACGACGAATACGCCGAAGGCCTGAAAACCAATTTCGCCGACGTCGCCAACGTTGCGGGCCGCTGGGGCGGCGCCGTGACCGCAGCCAAGTTCCTTCAGCGATTCGTGGGTCAATGGCCCTGGGCGCATCTGGACATTGCGGGAACGGCCTGGAAAACCGGCGCCGCCAAGGGGGCCACCGGACGTCCGGTGCCCTTGCTGGTTTCCTATTTGCTCGACCGCGCTGCGCTGGGCAGGAGCGCGATGGGTGGCACCGAAGGTCGCGCAGAGCCCGCCGCCAAAACGCGCACCGTGGTCAGGGCGCCGAAGGCAAAGCCCCGGAGCAAGTCCAAGGCCTCAGGGCGCGGCGACTGATCACACCGGCGCACTGACGGTGACCCAGGTCGAATTTCACTTCAACGTGGCGGACAAGACTGCCCACGTGCGCCAGCTGGCGGCGAAGGCGGTGGCCGCGGGCGACCGGCAGGCGATCGTGGCGGCTCCGGATGTCCTGCGGCAGCTCGATCAGAGCCTGTGGAGTGCGCAGCCCTTGTCGTTCGTACCCCATTGCATGGCGACAGCCCCATTGGCGGTGCGCCGCCGATCGCCCTTGATCCTGTGTGAAAGTCTGGGTCGTCTGGAGCCCGCGGCCCGTGTGGTGATCAACTTGCTGAGTGGTGTTCCCGATGGGTTTGAGGCGTCCGAGACCTTGATCGAAATCGTTGGCCTGGACGAGGACGACCGCACGGCCGGTCGTCAGCGCTGGCGTCATTACGCGCAGCGGGGCTACGCCATCGCTCGGCATGACGTGGGAGCGGCATGAGCAACGGCTTGCGACCATCGGCACCGCCGGTTCCGACCCTGACGGAGGTCGTACCGGTTGCCGGCGCGTCCACGTCGGACCTGGCATCCGCCAATGTGTCGGCCCGGCAGGACGTGATGATCTCGCGCACGGCACTGGAAGATCAGATCCTTCATCAGGTGCTGCAGCGGGTGGATCTGGTGCTGGAGGCGCGAATTGCCCAGGCCGTGCAAGCGGTGGTGGCTGAGCAAACCAAGTCCCTGATCCCGCGCTTGCGGGAAGAAGTGGAACTGGCGGTGCGGCTGGCGGTCATGGCCGCCGTTTCCGCTGAACTGGACGGGCGCTGACCCTCTCAAACGTTGACGCCCAGACACCTAGGGGTATACCCGGCGGAATTGTTGACCTAGATGTCTTTCCGCTATGGGGGCATCCAGAAATGCGATATCTTCCAAGCACGGTCGGTGCAGAACGAGTATTTCATCATGTGGAACTCGTCCGGTGCCTCGGTGACCGAACTATTCGCAACCTCGTGGAGTTTTCTATGCAAATGAAGTTGAAGCTGTCTGTTGTGGCCGTGGCAACCGCCTTGGCCGGAATCGCAAGCGCGCAGGACGTGCAGGTCGTCAAGATCGGACACGTTGCGCCGACGTCGGGACCTCAGGCCCACTACGGCAAGGACAATGAAAATGGTGTGCGGATGGCCATCGAGGATCTCAACGCCCAAGGCGTGACGATTGGTGGCAAGCGCATCCGCTTTGAAATTCAGGCAGAAGACGATGCGGCCGATCCCAAGCAGGGCACGGCAGCGGCACAAAAGCTGTGTGATGCCAAGGTTGCCGGTGTGGTTGGCCACCTGAATTCAGGCACCACGATCCCGGCCTCGAAGGTCTACAACGACTGTGGCATCCCCCACGTCACGGGTGCTGCGACCAACCCCAACCTGACCAAGCCCGGCTACAAGACCACCTACCGCATCATCGCCAACGACAACGCACTGGGTGCGGGTCTTGCGTTCTACGCGGCCGATACGCTCAAGCTCAAGAAAGTCGCAATCATCGACGACCGCACGGCCTATGGTCAGGGCGTTGCCGAGGTGTTCAAGCGCACGGCCCAGCAAAAGGGCATGCAGGTTGTTGACGAGCAGTTCACGACCGACAAGGCCACCGATTTCATGGCCATCCTGACAGCCATCAAGGCCAAGGCACCTGATGCCGTGTTCTACGGCGGCATGGATCCCCAGGCCGGCCCGATGTTGCGCCAGATGGAGCAACTGGGCATGGGCAATGTGAAGTACTTCGGCGGTGACGGCATCTGCACGTCGGAAATCGCCAAGCTGGCCGCTGGTGCCAAGACCCTGGGCAATGTGGTCTGCGCCGAAGGTGGAGCATCGCTTGGCAAGATGCCTGGCGGCAATGCCTGGAAGGCCAAGTACGACGCCAAGTACCCCAACCAGTTCCAGGTCTACAGCCCGTACACTTACGACGCGACCTTTGTCCTGGTGGACGCCATGAAGCGCGCCAATTCGGTCGATCCGAAGGTCTACACGGCCAAGCTGATGGAAACCAATTACAAGGGTGTGACGTCCACCATCGCCTTCGAGCCCAATGGCGAGTTGAAGAACCCGTCCATCACCCTGTACGTCTACAAGGATGGCAAGAAGAGCCCGTTGAACTGATCGGGCCAATGAGGCGTGGGCTTTTCGCGAAGCCCACTCAACGAAAAGCCACCCCGAGGGGTGGCTTTTTCTTGTGTGCTTCAGGGCGCTTGGTCGCCCATCAGTTGGGTTGCCCGCTTGTTGTCAGTGCAGGGCCAGGCTGCCCGCGGCCTTGCCCTTGCCGGCGCGTGCAGGAGGATTGCAAAGACCACAAACAAAGTGCCGGGTGTTCTCGTAGGCATCGGTCACGAAATGGCCCTTGCATTTCGTGCAGGCTGTGACCTTGAGCATGTTGGCATCGACAAATTTCACCAGACGCCAGGCACGCGTGAACGACAACAGCGGCTCGATGCCCGAGCCACGCACCTGCTCCTCGTAGAGCCGATAGGCCTTGGTCAGGGCCTCGACGGTGTCGCAGTCGACGGCCTTGGACAGGTACTCGTGGATGTTGAGAAACAGCGACGAGTGGATGTTTTCCTGCCAGGTGAGGAACCAGTCGGTCGAGAACGGCAACTGACCCTTGGAAGGGGACTTGCCGACGATCTCGCGATACAGACGGATCAAACGCTCGTAGGACAGATTGGTTTCCGATTCGAGTACCTGCATGCGCGCGCCCATGCGGATCAAGGCCGCCGCGCGCTCGATCTGGCGCGACTCGTTGAGAACGCTCTTGGTGGTGGTGGCCATTGGCTCTTGCTCCGTGGGGGTGGGTGTTCAGAGCACTTCCGCGACGCGGCTGGCCAGCAGGATGTTGCCGTGCAGGCGATTGGTGGCCGAGTTGCCCACCTTGCCGGTCGCATGATTGGTCAACAGGCCCCAGACCAGATCGTCGTCGGCGCGGAAGCGGCACAAGAGCATGTTGCCCGCTGCCAGCTTCAGAATCTGGCCGGCACTCAAGTTGGCGATGAGGTCTGCCGATTCCTCGCTCAGACCCAACCGAAACAGGGCTTCGGCCTTGTCCTGGCGAATCAGGCGCTGGGCCAGCATCAGGTACGTGAGATTGGCGTCGCGAATTTCCTCAAGGGCTTGATCGTGATCCATGTTCATTCCTTGTCGATTCGGACCGTTTCCTAGCGGCGGCGCCGCTGGTCAATCCGATGAGAAGAATTGTGAAGACCGGGCTTTAGAAAATTAAGTCGGCGAACCGTCAATCGTCGTGTCGGACATTGACTGACCCGCGTGTCGGAAGAATTCCTACAAGACACGCCGGTGGCACTTCTTACACTCCAGACAACCATGCCGGCCCCACACGAGCGAATCAGTTCCGTCGACGCCTTGCGCGCTGTCGCCATGTTGTGGATGACGGCCTATCACTTCTGCTACGACCTGAATTGGTTTGGCTGGTGGCGCCAGAGCTTTTTGACCGATCCCTTCTGGGTGTTCCAGCGCAGCGCCATCGTCTGCCTGTTCATGTTCTGCGCCGGATACGGTCAGGCGCTGGCGGTGCGATCGGGTCAGCCGCACACGCGGTTCTGGCGCCGGTGGGTTCAGATCGCCGCCGGCGCCGCACTGGTGTCCATTGCATCCTGGTGGGTGTTTCCGCGCACCTGGATCTATTTCGGCGTGTTGCACGCCATGGCGGTGCTGTTGGTGGTCTTGCGCATGGGTGGCCCCTGGCTGATGCGGCACCAGGCTGCCTTGCCGGTGCTTGCTGTGGCCGCCATCGGCGGTGCCTGGCTGGCGACGGCCTGGCCCGGCGCCGGACCCTGGGCCGAAGGCCTCAACCGCGCACCGGTCAATGTGCTGGGATGGGTAAGCCGCAAGCCCGTTACCGAGGACTATGTTCCGATCTTGCCGTGGATCGGACCGATGATGCTGGGGTTCTGGGCCGGATGCAGGGGCTGGCTTGAATGGCCTGCACCGAATCGGTCATTGGATTCGGGCCGATTCACGACCCGGTTGGCGCTGGCGCGGCTGGGCCGCTTCAGTCTGAGCTACTACCTGTTGCACCAGCCTGTGCTGCTGGCCGGTCTTTGGCTGGCAGACAGGCTCTGGCGCTGACGACGGTTCGCACGCCGCGAAAGGCTCGCGTTGCCAGCACCAAGGCTGCGATCGTGACCGCTTCGAACGCGTGCGGGTGCTTATTCGATGCGCGCCTTGCTTCGCAATTCCTGCTGGAAGTTCTGCAGTTTCTGACGCTCGAGCTGCTGTGCAATCTGCGGCTTGAGTTCGTCCAGCTTGGGGATTTCGGCATCGCGGACATCGTCCAGGCGGATGATGTGCCAACCGAACTGGCTCTTGACCGGCACCTCCGTCATCTGGCCCTTGCTGAGCTTTTGCAGGGCGTCCGAGAACTCCTTGACATAGCTGCCAGGGTTCGACCAATTGAGATCACCGCCATTGGCGCCTGACCCAGGATCCTTGGACGACTTCTTGGCGATGTCCTCAAAGCTCGCACCTTTCTTGATGTTCGCGATGTGGGCCTTGGCCTCGTCTTCCTTTTCGACCAGGATGTGGCGCGCCCGAACTTCCCGGGCACCGTTGGCCGCTGCGAACTTGTCGTACTCGGCCTTGATGTCGGCGTCCGTCACCGGATTCTTCTTCTGGAAGTCGGCAAACAGCTCGCGAATCAGGATGGTTTGACGCGCGATTTCGATCTGCGCGCGGTAGTCCTCTGACGCGTCCAGGCCGCGCTTGGAGGCCTCCTGCATGAAGACCTCGCGGGCGATGACTTCCTCACGCAATTGCCCCTGCATCTCCGGAGGAACCGGGCGACCGGACTTGGCAATCTGTTGTGCCAGCATGTCCAGACGGGCCTTGGGCACGGCCTTGCCATTGACGATGGCGATGTTTTGCGCTTGGGCAGCGCAGGTGGCGCCCATCAAGGCAACAGCCAGCGCAAGGGTGCGGAACTTCATAGGGAATCCTTGTCGAAATGAAGGGACATCGCGCCCGGGGGTGCAGGGCCCGCGAGGCACCTGCACGTACCAGCCGAATCAATCGGTGCCGGACGGGACAATTTCGATGGCCAGGGCATGAATCCCCGAAGCCATGAGATCGTGCAGGGAATCATACACAAGGCGGTGTTGGGCCACCCGCGTCTTGCCGGCAAAGGCCCCACTGGCCACGCGCACGCGGAAATGGGTGCCGGCAAGGTCTGAATCCGCACCGGCGTGGCCCGCATGGGCCGCACTTTCGTCGATCACGTCCAGCACGTGGGGCTTCAGGTGGTCCTGCAGGCGCTGGGCGATCTGCGAGCGGGTGATGGCGCTCACGATGGTTCGTCGCTCTTGAGGTGCGGGGCCACATACAAGCCCTGGAGCACGAGGAAGGCCAACGGAAAAACGTAACCCCACAACTTGAAGTTGACCCAGGCTTCGGTGCTGAACATCAGCGCGACGTAGGCATTGATTGCCGCCATGAACGCGCAGTAGACCACCCAGGCCAGGTTCAGGCGTGCCCAGACCGCTTCGGGCAGCTCCAGATGGCTTCCGAGCAGGGCCTTGAGCACGTTGCGGCGAAACGCCCAGACCGCGATGCCCAGCCCGAGGGACAGTGCGCCATACAACACCGTTGGTTTCCACTTGATGAAGCGTTCGTCGTGCAGCGCCAGCGTCAGCGCGCCGAAGCCGAGCACCAGCGCCATCGTGATCTTGTGAATGGCCTGCAGCTTGCCGTCGATCTTGTAGACCAGCGCCATCTGCACGACCGTGGCCACCATCAAGACTCCCGTGGCCATGTAGATGTCATAGGCCTTGTAGGCCCCAAAAAACAGGAGGATGGGAAAGAAGTCGATCAGCAGTTTCATGCAGGGCCGGGGCTTTGGGGCCGCGTAGGGCGGCGGCGGGGATTATCGGGCCTTGAAGGCCATCGCGGCGGAGTTCATGCAGTAGCGCAAACCCGTCGGATCGGGACCGTCATCGAACACATGGCCCAGGTGGGCGCCACAGTCGGCGCAATGCACCTCGGTGCGGGTCATCCACAGGCGTCGATCGGTGTGGGTTCCGATCGCGTCGGGCGCAATGGGTTGCCAGAAGCTGGGCCAGCCGGTTCCCGAATCGAATTTGGTCGAAGCATCGAACAAGGGCTTGTCGCAGCACACACAGGTGAAGGTGCCGTCGCCCTTCTGGTCAGCCAGACGGCCGGTGAACGCCCGCTCGGTGGCCTCCTGCCGCGTCACGGCAAAGGCCATGGGCTCGGCGCCCTTGTCGGCGAGAAGTTGGCGCCACTCGGCGTCGCTTTTTTCGATCTTGTAGGGCATGGGTTCCTCGCGAATCAGGATGAACAGCTGATCTCGATGTGGGCCGCCCAATCGGGCGGAAAGGCGCGCAGATCGGCATCCCCGGGCCGATCATCGCCCGGGGACTGAACGGCACCGAGCAAACGGTCAATGGGGGCGAAATCGCGTTGCTTGGCCGCACGGATCGCCAACTCGAGCAAATGGTTGCGCAGAACCACCGAGGGGTTGGATTTTTTCATCAATTGGGCCTGCAGCGAGCGGTCTTGCTGATGGGTACGCTCTGAATATCGTAGCAGCCAGGCGTCGATGGCCGCCCGGTCGATGAACAGGTCGCGAACCGCCATGTCGGCCGTTTCCGCGGCCTCCAGGCTCAGCTGCCGCCAGAACACTGGATAGTCCACGCGGTCCTTGGCCAGCAGGCCCAGCAGATCCTGAATCAGAACGCGATCGTCCTCATGGCGGTCCAGCAGACCGAGCTTGTCGGACATGCGCTGCTGGAAGGCCTGAGGGTAGATCTGCTTGTACGGCTCCAGCGCTGCCATGGCCAGATCCTGGTTGTCGATCAAGGGCATGAGCGCCTGTCCGAGGCAGAACAGGTTCCAGTACGCAACATTGGGCTGGCGCGCAAACGCATAGCGGCCCTGGGTGTCCGAGTGGTTGCAGATGTGGCCTGGCACATAGGCGTCCAGGAACTGGAAGGGGCCGTAGTCGATGGTCAGGCCCAGGATGCTCATGTTGTCGGTGTTCATCACACCATGGCAGAAACCGATGGCCTGCCAGTGGGCCAGCAAGTGCGCGGTTCGTGCCGTCACCTCGTGCAGCAAGGCCGCGTAGGGATTGGCGTCGAATCCCTGCGCGGTGCGCACCAGCGGCAGGTGGGTGTCGATCACCGCATCGGCCAGGGCCCGCAGTTCGGAATGGGCCCCATTGGCGGCGAAATGCTCGAAATGGCCGAAGCGGATGAAGCTCGGGGCGGTGCGTGCAACGACCGCCGCAGTCTCCAGGGTTTCGCGAGCCACCGGCTCGTCGGAGCCGATCAGCGCCAGGGCCCGCGTGGTAGGCACCCCCAGGGCGTGCAGGGTTTCGCTGGCCAGGAACTCGCGGATGCTTGAGCGCAGCACCGCGCGCCCATCGCCCATGCGCGAGTAGGGCGTCAAGCCACAACCCTTGAGCTGGACCTCGTCGCCATTGGGGGCTTGCCCGATCAGGAGCGCCCGCCCATCACCCAGCTGACCCGCCCAGACGCCAAACTGATGCCCGCTGTAGACGGTGGCGATCGGAGCTGCCTCCTGCGCAGGCCACGCACCGGACAGCAGTGCCAAGGCTTGCGCGCTGCCCAACCATTCGCCCTCAATACCCAGGTCTGCCGCCGCGGACGCGCTGGCGGCAACCCAGTACGCTTCGCTGAACGTATGGGGGCGTACCGACGAGAAAAAGGCCGGGCCCAGACGCCCCAGCAGGGTCTGGCCCGCCGGCCGCAGCCAGGCGGGCAGGCCTGCCATGGCCAGCGGTTCTGGCGTGCTGGGGTTTTCGATGCGGGTCTGAACGTCCATGCCCTGATTGTCCTGTGTTGAAATCCCGGCTTCGGATGGTCCGCTACTCGACCATCCTCGTGTCAAGGTCATCGCCTCAAGGAGATTTCGATGTTGGGATTGATGCAAGGGCAGCCGTTGATGATCTCGTCGCTGATCGAGTTCGCCGCCCGCCACCATGGCGAAGGCGAGATCGTTTCACGCCGGGTCGAGGGGGACATTCACCGCTACACTTGGCGCGACATTGCGGCGCGTTCGATGCAGGTGGCGGGTGCCCTGGACGCGATGGGCCTGGCCTTCAGTGCGCGTGTGGCCACATTGGCCTGGAACGGCTACCGACACCTGGAGCTGTATTTCGGGGTGAGTGGGACGGGGCGGGTGCTGCACACGATCAATCCGCGGCTGCACCCGGATCAGATCGCCTGGATCGCCAACCACGCCGAGGACGAGGTGGTCTGCTTCGACCTCACCTTTCTGCCGATCATCCAGGCGATTCACGCCCGCTGCCCCGGCGTTCGGCAATGGGTGGCCCTGTGCGCGGCCGACCGGCTGCCCGCTGACACCGGCATCACGTCCCTGGTGGCCTACGAGGATTGGATCGGTGGACACCCCACCACCTACACCTGGCCGCAGTTTGACGAGAACTCGGCGTCCAGCATGTGCTACACCAGCGGCACCACGGGCGACCCCAAGGCGGCCTTGTATTCGCACCGGTCGACCATCCTGCACGCCTACGCGGCTGCTTTGCCCGATGTGATGTGCCTGTCGGCGCGCGACAGCGTGCTGCCGGTGGTTCCGATGTTCCACGTCAATGCCTGGGGCATTCCGTATTCAGCGGCGATGACGGGGTGCAAGCTGGTGTTTCCAGGGCCGGCGCTGGACGGCAAATCCGTCTACGAGTTGCTGGAATCCGAACGGGTCACCTATGCGGCAGGTGTTCCGACCGTCTGGCAAATGCTGTTGTCGCACATGAAGCCCGGCGGCCTGCGCTTTTCGACCTTGCGGCGCACCGTCATCGGCGGCAGCGCCTGCCCGCCCGCCATGATCCGCACGTTCAACGAGGATTACGGCGTGGAGGTGCTGCACGCCTGGGGCATGACCGAGATGAGCCCGCTGG
>CAYNWR010000020.1:0-15209 GCA_964400915.1 uncultured Burkholderiaceae bacterium | reverse complement strand
CTACGCCACCGGCATGTTCGGCAAGTGGCACCTGGGCGATCGCGAGGGCCGTTATCCGCATCAGCGCGGCTTTGACGAGTGGTACGGCATACCACGCACCACCAACGAAACCCTGTTCACCCAATCGCCGGGCTTCGATCCCAGCGTCGTGGATGTGCCGCAGGTCATGGAAGGCCTGGCGGGCCATCCCGCCCGCAACGTGGCCGAATACGACCTGAACAAGCGCCGGCTGATCGACAGCGAGCTGACAGACCGCGCCCTGCAGTTCATGCGCCGGCACGCCAATGGCGATCAACCCTTTTTCTTGTACGTGCCGCTGACGCATTTGCATTTCCCGACCTTGCCTCACCCCGACTTTGCGGGCCGCAGTGGCGTGGGTGACTTTGCCGATTCGATGATCGAAATGGACCACCGCGTGGGGCAACTGCTGGACACCGTCAGGGATCTGGGTATCGCTGACAACACCCTGTTCATCTTTGCCAGTGACAACGGTCCCGAGTTTCGGCGGCCCTGGCGCGGCACGGCCGGGCCCTGGACGGGCACCTACCACACGGCGATGGAAGGCGGACTGCGTGTGCCGCTGATCGTGCGCTGGCCCGGCCATGTGGCCAGCGACCGTGTGAGTGACGACATCATCCACGTCACCGACCTTTACACGACGCTGGTGGCAGCCGCCGGGGGCAAGCTCCCGGCCGACCGCCCCATCGATGGCGTCAACCAGCTCGGCTGGTGGACAGGCCGGGCGCCAGCGTCGGCGCGCGAGGGCTTTTTGTACTACATCAAGTCTGAATTGCGGGCCGCGAAATGGCGCCACTGGAAGCTGCACTTCGTTTTTGAGAGCGAACCCAACGAAGGCCCGCGCCACCTGGAAACCCCGTGGCTCTTCAACATCAAGCGTGACCCCAAGGAAGAGACCGACGCCGCGATGGAAGACGGCTGGGTGCGTGGCCCGATGCGCCGCATGGTGCTGGCGTTTGAGGAATCGCTGCGGCAGCACCCACCCATTGCTCCCGGCGCGCCCGATGCGTTCAAACCGTCCGGCTGCGCCAAGTCAACTGCCTGAACCCGCGACCGCAGCCCGACACCTTCATTGCGCCTTCACCTTCACGCAGAATCCAACGGGCGCGTGCGCGCCCCTGCGCGCTGCGTCCTGTGGCCGCGACCCGGTCAAGCCCCTGGCAATCCGCTTTCCGTCTCCTACGCGCGTTGAGACGCACGGCTCGCCAGGTACCCAACCACGGTCAAGGCCGTCCAGGCGCCGTTGACCGCAACGGCGTTGAACGGTGTGTTCAGGTGCTCGGGTACCACCCACACGACAAACACAAACAGGCCGACTGGCGAACGACCAGGAAGGTAAACGCCAGCATCAACTCGGCTGCGCCGCTGATCCAAGACGCCATGTCCAAAACACCCCCCGGCAACCCGGCCGCTGCGGCCAACGCCAACTCCTGTGGATGCGGGCCTAGCAACTTGGGCACAAGCCCCTGGTAGGCCCACAATGCCGCGAGCGAAAGGCGACAAATCCAATCGATGCGAGACAGTGCAGTCACCCAGGCACCTGCACCCACCGCCCCTCGCGCTGCGACGCCACACAGGCCTCGATGAAGTCCATCGTGTGCACACCATCCTCGATGCGTGGATAGGGGTGCTGCGGCACGGGCGCCCCAAGCTGGATCGCCATGCGTTGCTGGGCGATTTCGCGGTAGATGTTGGCGAAGGCTTCGCGCAGGCCTTCGGGATGTCCGCGCGGCGTGCGGCCCGCCGCGATGATCTCGGGCGGCAGGTCCGGGTCGCCGCGGCCAATGGTGCGCGCAGCCCCACCCTGCATGGACACGCGCAGGTAGCTGGGCTCGCGGTGCCACCAGTCGATCATGCCGGTGCTGCCGTAGATGCGCAGGCGGATGTCGTTCTCGCCGCCCGCCGCTGCCTGGGTGACGGTGAAGGTGCCGCGCGCGCCGCCTTCCATTTCCAGCAGGGCCGATACGTGATCGACCACCTGGCGCCCGGGAACCAGCGTGCCGACGTCGGCCATCACGCGCGCCACCCGGCGCCCGGTGCAGAAGCAGGCCAGGTGCTGGGTGTGGCAACCGATGGCGCTCATCACCAGGGCCAGGCCGCTGCGCGCGGGGTCGAGCACCCAGCGCAGCCGGTTGCTCCGGGCACCGTCCTCCACCCGGGTGGCCAGGCCCGACTGGATGTACTCCACCTGAACCAGGCGCAGATCGCCGATGGCCCCTGCTTGCACCAGATGGCGGGCCATGCGCGTCATCGGATAAGCCGCATAGGCATGGGCGATCGCCAACAGGCGCTGGCGGGCGCGCACCCGATCCTGCAGATCGCGGGCCTCGGCGGCCGTGAGGGTGACGGGCTTGTCCGCAATCACGTCCAGGCCCGCGTCCAGCGCGGCGCGGGCGTAGGCGTGGTGGGTGTCGTTGGGCGTCATGATGGCCACGGCTTCGATGCCATCGGGCCGCGCGGCCACGGTGCGCAGCAGGTCGTCGACATCTCCATAACTGCGGGCGCTGTCAAGGCCGAGGCCAGCCCCGGCGGCGCGCGAACGTGCGGCGTCCGATGAGAACACACCCGCACACACGCGCCAGTGGCCGTCCATTTCGGCGGCGCTGCGGTGCATGGCGCCGATCCACGAATCCGGTCCGCCACCAACGACCCCCAGGCGCAAGGGTCGTCCGAATTGTTGAAGCAGGCTCATCGGTTCTCCCCGAAATTGGAATGAATGGGTGCCAGCACGAAGCATGGCACGAACCGATAATCGCCGCATGACTGCCCAAGCTGCCGCGCGCATCGGTGCGCCCCCCACCCTGCCCTTGATGCAACTGCTGATCTGCGGCGCCGCCGTGGTCACCCTCACGATGGGCATCCGCCACGGCTTTGGCTTGTGGCTGCAGCCCATGACGCAGGAACATGGATGGACGCGCGAGCATTTTTCGTTCGCCATTGCCATCCAGAACATCGCCTGGGGCACGGCCGGCATCTTTGCGGGCATGGTGGCCGACCGGTTTGGCGCCTTACGGGTCCTGATCGCAGGGGCCGTGCTCTACGCGCTGGGGCTGATCGGCATGGCGTTTGCCACGTCGCCGCTGCTGCTGGCGCTCACCACGGGGGTCCTCATCGGCACGGCTCAGTCGGGCACCACCTATGCCGTGGTGTATGGCGTGGTCGGGCGCAACGTCAGCGCCGAGCGCCGGTCCTGGGCCATGGGCGTGACGGCCGCTGCGGGATCGTTCGGGCAATTCCTCATGGTTCCGGTGGAGGGCTTGCTGATCCGCGAATTCGGCTGGCAACAGGCCTTGGTGATCCTGGGCCTGCTGGTGACGGTGATCATTGGCCTGGCCTTCGGGTTGCGAGAGCCGGGCTTTGCGGGGGGCGCCGCACCCAAACGTGAGCAGACCATCGTGCAGGCCGTGCGCGAAGCTTTCGCCTACCCGAGCTTTCGCTTGCTGATGGCGGGGTATTTCGTCTGTGGCTTTCAGGTGGTGTTCATCGGTGTGCACATGCCCAGCTACCTCAAGGACAAGGGCCTGGCGCCCGAAGTGGCCAGTTACGCGCTGGCCCTGATCGGCCTGTTCAACGTGTTCGGCACCTACGCGGCGGGCGCGCTGGGGCAGCGGCTGGCCAAGCGCCACATCCTGGCTTTCATCTACCTCGCGCGTTCGGTGGTGATCGTGGCCTTCCTGCTCGCGCCGCTGTCGCCGCTGTCGGTCTATTTGTTCTCGGGGACGATGGGCCTGTTGTGGCTGTCCACCGTGCCTCCCACCAATGCCGTGATCGCACAGATTTTTGGGGTGGCGCACCTGTCGATGCTGGGCGGGTTTGTGTTTTTCAGCCACCAGGTGGGATCGTTCCTGGGGGTGTGGCTGGGCGGCGTGTTGTACGACCGCACGGGCAGCTACGACGTGGTCTGGCTGATTGCCATTGCCCTGGGTGTGTTTGCCGCCATCGTCAACCTGCCGGTGCGCGAGACGGCCATCTTGCGCAGGGGTCCGCAGCCGGCCTGAGCCTCTGGGTATATTCAAACTTTATAGCAAACAAATGAGCACGGACGCTCGCCACCCGCCAAAAATCTCTGAAACAGGGCGCAAAACCCTGGTGTGGGGCGTGGTGGCGCTGGTCCTGCTGGCCACCGGTGCGCTGTACACCCGTCCCGAGTTCCTCGTGATGCTGGTGGATCAGCTGTGGGCCTGCTTCTAGGATCCGGGGCAGCAAAGACCTTTCTTGCAGACGGCTGTCAAACGCCCCCCGCTCCATGACATCAACAAGTCCACGCACGATCATCATCACGGGCGCCTCCGACGGCATCGGTGCCGAAATGGCACGCCAATTGGCGCGCCAACATGGCAAGGGTGTGGGGCTGGTGCTCGCGGCACGCAACGAGCGTCTGCTGGGCGAGGTGGCCGGTGCTTGCACCGCACTGGGCGCCCACACACTGGCCTTGCCCACCGATGTGCGCGAGGCGGCGCAGTGCCGGGCCTTGATCGCCGCAGCGGTGGCACGCTTCGGGCGCATCGATGTCCTGATCAACAACGCGGGGGTCTCGGCGCAGGCACTGCTGTCCGAGGTGCGCACCGAAGACCTGGGCTGGTACGAAGACCTCATGCGCGTGAACCTCTGGGGCGCTGTCTGGTGCACCCACGCTGCCTTGCCGCACCTCGCGGCCGTGCGCGGTCAGGTGGTGGCGGTGTCGTCGCTGGCGGGTCTGTTCGGCGTGCCGGGTCGTACGGCCTACAGCGCCTCCAAATTTGCCATGACGGGTTTCTTCGAGGCCTTGCGCATCGAGCTCAAGGGCAGCGGTGTCGCGGTCACCACGGCCTACCCCGGCGTCGTGGACACCCGCATCCGCTACCGGGGCTACAACGCACGGGGCGAACCGGCAGGCAGCAGCGGCCTGAAGGAGGATGGCGCCATGAGCACGGAGGACTGTGCGCGCCTCATCATCACAGGCATGGACAAGCGCCAGCGCGAGGTGGTGATGACCGCCAAAGGCAAGGCCGGACGGTGGCTGCGCCTGCTCGTGCCTGGGCTGGTGGAAAAACTCGCGCTCGCGGCCCTGAAGGAAGACGTGCGACCTTCGTCGGGCGCGGCGCCATCCGGAAAACCGTAGCAAGGTCCGACGCGGCATGCACGAACAGGGCAGCCCCTCCCCCTGGGTGACGCGCTTCGGCGCGGTGGTCGCCCCTGGCGCATCCGTCTTGGACGTGGCTTGTGGCTTCGGCCGGCATTTGCGCTGGTTTTTTGAACGAAATCACCCGGTAGCGGGCGTGGATCGATCGCAAGATGCTATCAACACAATAGCAACCGAATTGGCCCTTCCAGACCGGCCGCAGCCGCGCCTGCTGTGCGCCGACATCGAAAACGGCCCTTGGCCCTATGCCGATCAGGTGTTTGGTGCGGTGGTGGTGACCAACTACCTCTGGCGGCCCCTGCTGCCCGCGATCCTGGCGGCCGTCGGACCCGGGGGCGTGCTGATCTACGAAACCTTTGCGGCGGGCAACGAATCCGTGGGCAAGCCCTCGCGGGCGGATTTCCTGTTGCAGCCGGGCGAGTTGCTGCAGGTTTGCAGCGGCCTGCGCGTGATCGCCTACGAGGACGGATTTCTGAGTGCGCCCGATCGTTTTGTGCAGCGCATTTGCGCGGTGCGCGACAAGGGAGCAGGCGGCGCGCCGGCGCGCTGGCACCTTGCAAACGCCTGACCTGGCGCACCACGCCCGCAGCCGCGCTGCCCAGGGGGGTCGGTAGAATCGGTCGATTGTCCTTGCCAGCCCTTTATCCATGACCGCAATCACCGGCAGCATCGTCGCACTCGCAACCCCCATGAAGGAGGACGGCAGCGTCGACTATGACGCGCTGAGGCGCCTGGTCGACTGGCATGTGGCCGAGGGCACCGATTGCATCGGTGTGGTCGGCACCACCGGCGAATCGCCGACGGTCAACGTCGAAGAGCATTGCGAAATCATCCGCGTGGCGGTCGAACAGGCGGCCAGGCAGGCGCGCCGCGTACCGATCATGGCCGGCTGCGGCGCCAATTCCACAGCCGAGGCCATCGAGCTGGCGCAGTTTGCGCGCAAGGTCGGAGCGGACTGCCAGTTGCAGGTCGCGCCTTACTACAACAAGCCGGGCCAGGAAGGCCTGTATCGCCACTTCAAGGCCATCGCCGAGGCCACCGGCGATCTGCCCATCTATCTGTACAACGTGCCCGGCCGCACGGTGTCCGACATCGCCCACGACACGGTGCTGCGGCTGGCGCAGGTGCCCGGCATCGTCGGCATCAAGGAAGCCACCGGCAATATCGAGCGTGCGCAGTGGTTGATTCGCGAACGGCCCAGGGATTTCGCCGTTTACTCGGGCGACGACGGCACCGCGGTGGCCTTGATGCTGTGTGGTGGTCAAGGCAACGTCAGTGTCACGGCGAACATCGCGCCGCGCCTGATGCACGAGCTGTGTGTGGCGGCCGTCGCCGGAGACGCACGCAAGGCCATGGCCATCCAGATGCAGTTGTTGCCGCTGCACAAACACCTGTTTGTCGAAGCCAATCCGATTCCTCTCAAATGGGCAATGGCCCGGCTCGGACTGTGCGGCGCAACGATGCGCCTTCCCATGACCCCACTGGCGGCCGCCAACGAGCCGGTGGTTGAAGCCGCGCTGCGTGCCAGCGGCCTGCTGAAAGACTGATTTCATGATGAAAGCGGATTCCTTCATGTTGTCCCGGCGCGCCCGCGCCACGGCCCGGCTGCAACGTGGGGGCGTGTTGCTGGCGTTCGCCGCCACGCTGTCGGCCTGCTCGGTTTTTGAAGGCGACAAGATCGACTACAAGAGCTCGCGCCAGGGCCCCACCCTGGAAGTCCCGCCGGATCTGACGCAGCTGCAACGCGATGCGCGGTATTCGCTGCAGGGCTCGGCGGTCACCGCCAGTGCCTACCAAGGTGCTCAGACTTCGGCCCAAGCCGTTCCGGCAGCGGCCCAGGCCGTTGGTGACATTCGCGTAGAGCGCCAGGGCAATCAGCGCTGGCTCGTGGTGGCGCGCCCGCCCGAGCAGTTGTGGGACCGCATCCGCACCTTCTGGACCGACAGCGGCTTTACCCTGACGGTCGACCAGACCCAGCTGGGCATCCTTGAGACCGATTGGGCCGAGAACCGGGCCAAGCTGCCGCAGGACATCATCCGGCAGACCATCGGGCGTCTGTTTGATGCGCTGTATTCAACCGGCGAACGCGACAAGTTCCGCACACGCCTGGAGCGGCGCGCTGATGGTGGCACCGAGATCTACATCACACACCGAGGCATGCAGGAGGTCTACACGACCAACGCCAAGGACGCGACGATCTGGCAACCCCGGCCAGCGGATGTCGAACTTGAAACCGAGTTCCTGCGGCGGCTCATGATCCGCCTGGGCGCGCCCCAGGAGGAAGCCCGCCAGGTCGCAACACGCACCGAGGGCCCGGGCACTGCCCGCGTGACCGGCCAGGGCGCACAGACCGCACTGGAAATCGCCGAAGGTTTTGACGTGGCCTGGCGCCGTGTGGGTGTGGCCCTGGATCGCACAGGCTTCACCGTGGAAGATCGGGATCGCAGCCAGGGCGTGTACTTTGTCCGCTACGTCGAGCCCAGTGCGGGACGCGCCGAGCCTGGCTTCTTTGCACGCCTTTTTGGTTCGGGCGCTTCGGCGGCCGTGGCACCGTTGAAGTACCGCATCGCCGTTCGCCGCGACGGCGAACAACGCACCGTCGTGTCGGTGCTGGACGACAAGGGCGCACCCGACGCTTCGGCCAATGCGCAGCGCATCGTCAAGGTGATCGCCGACGACTTGCGTTAGCCGTCTTTTGATCGCGCCGGTCGATTCCCGAACCGAGTTTCCCCGGGCACCCGATGCTGCGATTCATCAGCCTGGGCAGCGGCAGCTCAGGCAACGCCACCGTGGTGGAGTCTGGCGACGGGCTCTCGCGCACGCGCGTGCTGATCGACTGTGGCCTGCCTCTGCGCGAATTGGATGCGCGCCTCGCTCGCGCCGGACTGGGCGCGAGCGACCTTGACGCGGTGTTTGTCACCCACGAACACGCCGACCACGTGGGGCATTCGGGGCGTCTGGTGGCGCGAACCGGGATTCCCCTGTGGACCAGCCGGGGCACCGCGCAAGCGGCAGCGCGTGCGCTGGCGTCTGTCCCCGCTGCACAACTGCATTGCGCGCGCGACGGCGAACCGATCAGCGTGGGAGCGCTTGAAATCACACCCTTCACCGTGCCACACGACGCGCGCGAACCCCTGCAATTGCTTTGCAGCGATGGCGCGGTGCGCCTGGGCGTCCTGACCGACCTGGGTCACAGCACACCCCACATCGTGTCGCACCTGAGCGCCTGCGATGCGCTGATCTTGGAGTGCAATCACGACGAAACCATGCTGCAGGCCGGCAGCTACCCCTGGCCGCTCAAGCGGCGCATCGCCGGCCCCCACGGGCATCTGTCCAATGCGGACGCTGCCGCCTTGGCACGGCAACTGTGTGCCAGCAAACCCATGCTGCTGGTGGCGGCGCACCTCAGCGAGGAAAACAACCGTCCGGATCTGGCGCGCGGCGCGCTCGCCCAGGCGACCGGGTGTGACCCACAGGACATCCGCGTGGCCGGGCCGGTCACGGGAACGGATTGGATCGATGTGCGCCAGCAGAGGCGGTGACACCGCAACCGGCTCGGATGTCGCGAAAAACGCCCGAGCATAAAAAAGGCCGCCTCGAGGGCGGCCTTTTGCTTGAATCGCTGAAACAGCGATTACTTCTTCATCGCAGCGGTGGCGGCAGCAGCGGCGGCAGAGGCCGCATCGGCAGCAGCCTGGGCAGCACCGGTGGCGGCACCAGCCGCAGCAGATGCAGCACCCGTGGCGGCCGAAGCCGCCGCATCAGCGGCCGATGCGACCTGGGCAGCGGCCGAAGCAGCAGCCTCGGCAACCGGAGCAGGCGCGGGCGCGGGCGCGGCAACAGGAGCGGGAGCCGGTGCGGGCGCGGGCTCTTCCTTCTTGCCGCAAGCAGCCAGGGCCACAGCGGCCATCAACGATGCAATAACGAGCGACTTGTTCATTGGATGAATCCTAGGGAGTTGAAAAAAAGAATCACCCTTGCGGGGATTCAAAAAATCGAAATGGGCGCTGACCACCGCCCCGTTCGGGGCAAGGCATCAACCAAGATCACCCGAGCGATCCCTTGGATCGACTCAGACAACCTAGGGTTTACGCTAGGTCAGTACCAACTCAACCGCGCATTATAGCCAGCTTGGGAATTTCCAAAGCGCTCGCAGGTTATTCAACGACAAGGTCCGAGCGCCCCTTGTCAAAGCCCCAAGGTCACCGCAGGAAACCCTGGCGCACTGCGTCTCAAGAATTCGTCCAGGTTCTCGCGCAGCGCCACACGCCGGGACGCATCCCGCGTGCACACGCCATGGCAGCGTTCGGGGTCGATGCGGTGCAGAACCCAATCTGGCGTCCACCACGCCGATGGACAGTCCTGGGCGTGCACACCGGCCAGCACACGCGCCTCGACGATGTGCGACCAATCCCGCCGCCACCGCACAAATCGCGCATGGCGATCCACCACGGCGTCGTAGCGACAGGCCAACAGGGTCAGCCGCCGGCCGGTGCGCGACCAGGCAAGCAGCGCGGCCTCAAAAGCCCGTTCGCCAAGTGGCCAGTCCTCAAAATCGGCATCACACCAGACCATCTCGCGCCATCCCGCAACGACCGCATGGGCCACCGCGGCGCGCAGAATCGAGGTGAACATCTCGCGGCCGTCGAAGCGACCGTCAAACAGAGATGGTGGTGGCGGCTCGCCGCCACCTGCCGCCGGGCCTTGTTCTGGGTCTTGCGGGTTCAATGGTCGGCCTCCTCCGTCTGGTGGGCCCAACCTTGCTCACACCAGTCCTGCACGGCTGCGCGCAGGGCGGCACTGCCCTTGTCCAACTCGGTCATCGGCAGCTCGCGTCGATCGGCCAGGCGCCGCAGCAGGCGCGCGTCAGATCCTGCAACGCGGTGGCTGTCGCCATTGATGAACACATGGCTGCTGGTGTAGAGCATCCGCGAGCGCCGGTCAAGCCGCAGCACCTGCCGGTTGGACGGACTGCGACCCTGGCGCACACGCGCTGTGTCCGAGCCGGGCTCGAACCAGACGTTGGCTTTGGGCTCGCTCAGGAATTCGCCCAACGCGCATTCGATCCGTCCTTGATCGGATACGGCCGCAGCAACGGCCTCGCGGCCAAATGCCAGCAAGGCAGGCGGTATGGCGCCCGATTCCGCCTGTGCTGGCTGATCGGCATCCCGATAGCGCCGCTGGGCCTGCGCCAGGCTGGCACCGTCCTCTGCCAGCCGCGCCAGGATCTCCGTGGCCAGTTCAGCCCGCGTGGGGGCGCGAAACCCGATCGAACAGGTCATGCAATCGGGGCCGATGGCAACCCCTTCGTGCGCCTGCTGCGGCGGCAGGTACAGCATGTCGCCGGGTTCAAGCACCGCCTCGCTCGTCGGCTCGAAATGCTGCAGCAGTTTCAGCGCGACGCCGGGCACCAGGTCACGCTGGCGCGCCGGGCCCCAGCGCCAGCGCCGGCGCCCATGCAGTTGCAGCAGAAACACGTCGTAGCTGTCCAGGTGTGCGCCCACGCCGCCGCCGTCGCTGGCGTAGCTGACCATCACGTCGTCGAGGCGGGCCTGTGGAATGAATGAAAAGCGCTGCAGCAGCTCGTGGGCCGCCTGCACATGCAGGTCCACGCCCTGCACCAGGATCGTCCAGGCCGGCTCGCGCAGCGGCGGCCGCTGGCGGGCGGAGACGGGCCCATGCTGCAAGGTCCACGCGCTCGGATGCCGATCGGTGTGTCGCACCAGGCGCGATTCCACCTCATCGCGGGCGGCGAGCGTCAACAAGGCTTTGCGATCGAGCCACGCACCGGCGCCCGGCACGGCCTGGCGAACCAGCAACGGCCGCTTGTGCCAATGACGTTTCATGAACGACGAAGCATCCAGAGGGCCCAACAGGCCGAGCGGGGCGCCGCCCGGCGAAGCGGCTGCAGCTAGACCAGAACGCAGGGGTGTGGAGGGTCGGACGTTTGGCATCGAACTGCGACAATTGGCACATGAACGTTACCACGCCGTGTGTTGTGTCCCTCACCTGGACGCTGGGCGACGCCCTGGGCGAGACCCTCGATGTCCTCGATCAACCCGTCGAATTCCTGGTGGGCGGCGACGACCTGCTGGACGTCATCGAAACCGCCTTGCAGGGTCACTCCATTGGCGCGCAATTGGAGCTCAACCTCGAGCCGCAACATGCCTTCGGCGACTACGACGAAACCCTGGTGTTTCTGGAACCCCGCGCGGCGTTTCCCGCCGAACTGGAAGAGGGCATGACCTACGAGGGCCAGGCGCTGCCACCCGGGCTGTCTGGCACCATGCCAGGCGATGGCTTCTTCACGGTCACCGAGATCTATCCCGATCACGTGGTGCTCGACGGCAACCACCCGCTGGCGGGCATCGCGCTGCGCCTGAAACTCCGGATCGAAGGGGTGCGCGCAGCCAGCGACGAGGAAGTCGGGCGACGCAGCGTCGGGGCCGGGTTCTTCCGTGTGGGCCCCAGCGGCGCCGCCGCCTGAACGCCGACCCAAGGAGACCAAGCGCCATGTCACAGACGCTGACGATCCGCACCTTGCCACCGTCCAGGCCGATGGACTGGTTGACGGCCGGCTGGCACGATTTCCTGCGCTGCCCGCGTCCAGGCCTGGTGCACGGTGTGGCGCTGGCGCTGTTCGGGGCGATGCTGTGGGGGCTGTTTGGCCACCGCTTCTGGCTCATCGCGGGGGCCACCTCGGGCTTTCTGATCGTTGCGCCCATCCTGGCCACGGGCCTGTACGCCATCAGCCGCGGCCTCGAAGCGGGCAAGACGCTGGGGCTCGGCGACGTGCTGGCCATCTGGCGCTCGGGTGATGCGCGCCTGATCCGGTTTGGCCTTCTGCTGGCATTGGCCGGAACGGGTTGGGTCATGACGTCGGCGGCGGCCATCACCTGGTGGTCACCCGTGCCCATCGAGACACCGGCCGATTTCATGCGTCACATCGTGCTGGGGCGCGGCCATTGGTGGTTCGAGGCCTGGCTGATTCTGGGTGGCCTGCTGGCTGCCCCGGTCTTCGCCTCCAGCGTGATCGCCATCCCGCTGCTCCTGGACCGCCACCTGGCGGTGCGCGACGCGGTGATGCTCAGTTGGCAGGCCGTGCTGGTCAACCCGATCACGATGGGCGTGTGGGCCGGCATGATCCTGACGCTGACGCTGGTGGGCGTCGCCACCGGCATGCTGGGCCTGATCGTGATCGTGCCGGTGCTGGGACACGCCAGTTGGCATGCCTATCGGGGCATCGTTGAGGAAGGCCGCTGACGATGTTCTTCGGCTACACCGAGGCTCAGATCGCCCAGTTCGGCCTGAGCGTGGGCGTCTCGGCCTTCATCCTCTACATGCTGTTCATCATCGCCAAGCTGGCGATCGATTCAAAAGCGGGCCGGTTTGGCACCTTCATATTGTTCGTGGTGCTGGCTTTTGGCATCCTGGGGTTTGTTGCCAAGAACGTGATTGCCTGGGTGCTAGGAATAAAATAGCACACTTGGCATAAGCGAAGCTCGCTTCAGGCCTTTCCGGTCGATCCATAACCCCCGGCGCCGCGCGCGGTGGGCGCAAAGGCGTCAACACGGCGGAAGCTGGCCTGCACCACCGGAACGATCACCATCTGGGCGATGCGTTCCATGGGTTCGATGGTGAACGGCGTCGGGCTGCGGTTCCAGGCACTCACCATCAACTGGCCCTGGTAGTCGCTGTCGATCAGGCCGACCAGGTTGCCCAGCACGATACCGTGCTTGTGGCCCAGACCCGAGCGCGGCAGGATCAGCGCGGCGTAACCTGCATCCGCGATCCAGACCGCCATGCCCGTGGGCACGAGTTGCCAGGCGCCGGGCGCCAGGGTCAGCGGCTCGTCCAGGCAGGCACGAAGATCCAGGCCCGCGCTGCCCGGGGTGGCGTAGGCAGGCATCTGGGCTTCCAGGCGCGGGTCGAGGATTCGAAAGTCGATTTGCATGGTCTGATGGAGGTGGCCTGCAGGGCTCGCCGTTACTTGGCGCTGCCCTTGTTGCCCGCCGTGTCACCCGCGAGGCCCTGGCGTTTGCGGACCGCCGCCGCCACATCGCGCAGCAACAACCACACCCCGCGCACCACGAGGATGACCAGCACGGGCGTCTCGTAGGGCGCGATCATGGGTTCGACATCGACGGCGAACGGATAGGCGATCGCGACGACGAGGGGCAAGACAAAATACTTGAGCGGATTCACGCCGGCAGGCTTGTCATCGGCCTCCGCGGCCGCCGGGCGCGGGGCGGCCGCAGCCGGCTTGCCCTTGGGGTTGCGCGCCTGGCCCTCCGCCTGCTGCGGCCGCTGCTGCACCCGCTGTTGACCCGACTTGCCCTGCTGTCCCGGCGGGGAGGCGGGCTTGGTGCGGGTTGCCGCCTTGTCGCGGGCCTGGTTGGCCTGCTCCTGCACCTGCGCCAGCACCTGCTTGAGTTTGCCCGCGACGCCCTGTCCGCCCAATCCCGCGTCGGACGGGGCGGTGGCCTGGAGGCTTGCCGAACGCAGCTCCGGCGGGGAAGCACTCAGGCGTTCGACATAGGCCGCAAAGTCGCCATGGGGCGGGGTGTCATAAGGCGAGGTCTGGGCCACGGTTCACCTCCGGGGTGCTCGCGCCAGCAGGCGCCTTGCGATGTCATCCACCAACTGAATGGCCAGTTGCTGTTTGCTTGCGTGGGGAAGCTCCCGTTCACCAAACTCGTCGACCAGCAACAAGGCATTGTCGTCGCGACCAAAGGTGGCAGGGCCGATGTTTCCCACCAGCAGCGGCACGCCCTTGCGCTGGCGCTTGGCACGCGCATGGTTGAGCAGGTCGTGGCTCTCGGCCGCAAATCCCACACAGAACAGCTCGCCCGATTGCGCGCGCGGGGACGCCGCCACCCGCGCCAGGATGTCCGGGTTCTCGGCAAAGTTCAGCACAGGCGTGGCGCCCGTGCCGTCCTTCTTGATCTTCTGCGCGGCGCTGGTCGCGGGCCGCCAATCGGCCACCGCAGCGGTCGCGACAAACACGGTCGCCGCGCCCACCGCGCGTTCGGTGGCTTCGAGCATCTGCTGGGCCGACCGCACATCCATGCGCTGCACGCCGCGCGGGGTTGGCAAGGCCACCGGTCCAGCCACGAGCGTCACGTCGGCGCCCGCCAGCCGAGCGGCACGCGCAATGGCAAAGCCCATCTTGCCGCTCGACAGGTTGGTGATGCCGCGCACCGGGTCGATCGCCTCGAAGGTCGGTCCCGCAGTGACCAGCACATGCTGCCCGGTCAGCACCTTGGGCGCCAGCGCCGCGATCAATTCCTCAAGGATCTCCGCTGCCTCCAGCATGCGGCCATCGCCCGTCTCGCCGCAGGCCTGGTCGCCCTGCCCCACGCCCAGCACCAGGGCGCCATCCAGCGCCAGGGTCTGCACGTTGCGCTGGGTCGCCGGGTGCGCCCACATCTCGCGGTTCATGGCCGGCGCCAGCAGCAACCGGCAGGTGTCGCGAGGCCGGGCCAGGCACATCAGGCTCACGATCTCGTCGGCCCGCCCTGTTGCCAGGCGCGCCATCATGTCGGCGCTGCAGGGCGCCATGACGATCGCATGGGCCCCGCGCGTGAGGTTGATGTGGGGCATGTGGTTGGGGTGCGTCGCATCCCATTGCGTGGTGACCACCGGCCGGCCCGACAAGGCCTGCAGGGTGGCGGGTGTGATGAAGGCCGTGGCCGCCTCGCTCATCACCACCTCGACCTGCGCGCCGGCCTTGACCAGCAGGCGGCACAACTCGGCCGCCTTGTAGCAGGCCACGCCACCAGACAGCGCCAGCACCACGCGGCGCCCCGCCAATTCGGCTTCGGCGTCGGGAGAAGACTCATCGCTCATGGCCGTGCAATTTAGCAGAGGCAACGCTTTCCTATAATCGCGCATTACCACCTCCTGCATTCGGTCCCCGTACCGCGTGCACCTGACATGACCAAATTCGTCTTCGTCACCGGCGGTGTGGTGTCCTCCCTGGGCAAGGGAATCGCCTCAGCCTCCCTCGCCGCGATCCTGGAATCGCGCGGCCTCAAAGTCACCCTCATCAAGCTCGATCCGTACATCA
>CAYNWR010000019.1:0-15309 GCA_964400915.1 uncultured Burkholderiaceae bacterium | reverse complement strand
CAGATGTCCGACCCGAAAACGTCCGAGCCGTTGCATTCGTCGTGCACGCGGGCCGTCAACTCAACTTGCGTGTCGGCCAGGTCGCGTGGCTCGCCAAAGATGTAGACGGTCTGCCCGCCAATGGGGGGCAGGAAGACCTCCAGATCGGAACGCGTGACGAGTTCGGGGTACATCCCGCCGGTCTCCTCGAACAACACGCGGCGCAGATCGGCCTCGCTGCACTTGAAGCGCTCGGCCACGCCCGGCAGCCACCACACGGGCTCGACAGCGGCTTTGGTCACCAATGCGGCACCCGACTCCAAAAGGATGTGGCCGTCGGGCTTGAGTCGCCCCTTCTGCAGCGCCTCCAGGATCTCGGGCAGGATCACGTGCGCCTTGGTGACGGCAATGGTGGGGCGGATGTCGTAGTCGCTGGCCAGGGCCTGGGCAAACTCGGACGCCACCAGCGCACCCCAGGGATCGAGGCTGACGATGCGACCGGCATCCGACCATTGGGGATACGGGCCGATCACGTCGGTGGGGGTGGTGTTGGTCAGATCGGCCCGGTGCTCGCGCTTGAGCGCACCAGCGGCAACCGCCAAGGCGCGGTAGATGCCGTAGCTGCCACTGTGGGTGCCGATCACGTTGCGGTGGGCCCGGCGTGTGGTGGTGCCAACGATGGGCCCGCGCTCCAGCGCCGTGGGGGCGCCCCAGTGAATTTGGGTCGCGCCGTCGCCCGCCTGGTGGGAGGTAAGCCGGATGTGGCGGGGGGACGTTTCCAGGCTCATGTGTTGCCTCCAGGGCTCAACAACCACTGCGCAAACTGCGCGGGATCGACGTTGCCGCCGCTGATGACGATGCCCACGCGCTGACCGCGAAGGTCGATGCCCCCGTGCAGGGCCCCCGCCAGGCTCAGGCAGCCCGTCGGTTCCACCACGATCTTCATGCGCTCGGCATAAAAATGCATGGTGTGGATGAGCTGGGCGTCGCTGGCGGTGACGATGTCGGCCACCTCGCGCTGGATGATGGGAAAGGTGAGCTGTCCCAGGTGCTGCGTCTGGGCGCCGTCGGCGATCGTGCGGGGGACATCGATGTGCACGATGCGGCCGCTGCGCAGCGATTGCTGGCCGTCATTGCCGGCTTCGGGTTCGACGCCATAGACCTTGACCGCAGGGGACATCGCCCGCGCCGCCAGCGCGCAACCGGCCAGCAGCCCGCCACCGCCCAGGCAGACAAACAGGGCGTCCAGTTCCCCGGCCTCCTCAATCAATTCCAGGGCGGCTGTGCCCTGTCCCGCGATGACATCGGGATGATCGTAGGGCGGGATCAGGGTCATGCCGCGCTCGGCCGCAATGCCTTGCGCCAGGGCCTCACGGTCCTGGGTAAAGCGGTCGTAGGTGATGACTTCGGCACCATAGCCACGGGTTGCTGCCAGCTTCAGGCGAGGTGCGTCTTGCGGCATCACGATCACGGCGGGCATGCCCAGGATCTGCGCGGACAGCGCGATGGCCTGCGCGTGGTTGCCCGACGAAAAGGCCAGCACGCCCCGCTCGCGCTGCTGAGGGGTGAAGCGTGCCAGTGCATTCATCGCGCCGCGGAACTTGAAAGCCCCCATGCGCTGCAGGTTCTCGCTCTTGAAAAACAAAGAGGCCCCCAGGCGCGCGTCGATGGTACGCGAGCGCAGGACAGGGGTGCGGTGGGCGTGGCCCTGAAGGCGCGCGGCTGCGCGTTGGACATCTTCAAAATCGGGCAGGAGTCGCATTGCCGAGGATTGCATCGCGCAAGACTTCTTGGTGGGCTGGCCACAAAGGTTACCCGATCTTCCCGCGAATTCAGTGCGCAGCGCCGCGCGCTGCGACGTTCAGACGGCGTTCGGAGCCATCAGAGGCACGCGAACCGTGAAGTGCGCGCCCTGACCTTGAGGCGATTCCACATCGATGGTCCCACCCAGGACCTGGGTAACCAGGCGATGGGAGATTGAAAGACCGAGGCCCGAGCCGCCCGTCCCAAATTTCGTCGTGAAAAAAGGGTCAAAAACACGAGCGATGATGCCGGAAGGAATACCTACGCCGTTGTCGCGGCAATGGATGGCCACTCTGCTTGGCCCGTCTCGTTCAGCGTCAATCCAAATCTGTCCCTCTTGACCGGGGGCGAACGCGTGCACCGACGCGTTGGTAACCAGGTTGATCAGAACCTGTCCCAAAGGACCGGGGAAGCTGTCCATCGCGATGCCATCGGGTGCCCGAATACGTATAGACACACGTGTCGACTTGAGTGTCGGTTGGAGCGTCTCAATGACTTCGTGGAGACAAGCCTTCAAGTCGAATTGACGTCGCCGCTCCGATGCCTGATCGACGGCGACCTGCTTGAAGCTGACGATCAGTTCATTGGCACGCAGAAGCGAGCGGAGCGCCAGCGCCGTGGTCTGCGCGGTGTGCACAAGGAATTCGTTAAGCTGGGATCGACGCAAGGAATTGTCTGCGACAGCGGCCTGCACGATGCGTTCGTGGTCGGCGAGCGTGGTTACCGCCAGGAGCGCATTGCCGATCGGCGTGTTGAGCTCGTGTGCAACGCCGGCGACCAGGCCACCGAGGGACGCCAATTTTTCCGCGTGAACCAACTCGTCTTGCGTACGGCTCAGCAAAGACATGGTCGCTGTCAGTTCCTCGTTGGTGCGTGCCAACTCGGCTGTTCGTGCCTGCACGCGAGACTCCAGTGTCTGGTTCAAAGCCCGCAGTTCCTCTTGCAGGCGTTCCCTTTCGGTTAGGTCGATCGACACGGCGATAACAGCCATCTCGTCGCCAAACTGAAATTTCTCAGAAGACACCAAGAAATGGCGGGACGATCCGTCACGGGCGCGGAAGTTCAGCTCCCATCCGGCGAGCCGACTCTCGGTATCGAAGGCGTCGGCCCAGGCCTGGCGCTCGGCAGGCGTGGCAAACAGGCCGATGTCGGCCGATGTGCGGCCAAGCACCTCATCTCTGCGGTATTGGAATTCCCGTTCCCAGGCGGCGTTGACATCAAGGTAGGTGCCGTCGCTCATGCGCGCGATGGACATCGGCGACGGGTTGGCGCGCAGGATCTGTTGGATCTTGGCCTCAGACTCGCGAAGGGTACGTTCCTGCTGGGCCAGGCGCTCCAGCTGGCCGCGCAAGCGCTCGTTGGCTGTTGCCAATTGGTCCTCGAGGCGTCGCAGGTCGGTCACGTCGACGGACATCGTCACGATGCATTCCTCGCTCCCGTATTGAAATCGCTCCGAAGACAGCATGAAGTCTCGAGCCTGGCCATCCGGTAACAGAAAACGCGCTGCGAAGCCGCTGACCCGGCCGTCCTGATTGAACTGTCGCAACCATTCCGCGCGTGCGGCCTGATTGCTCCAAAAGCCGATGTCGACGGACGTCCGTCCGATAACGTCGGCATGGGTGCGCTGAAACGTTCGCTCCCAGGCCGGATTGACGTCCAGATAGACACCGCGCTCGAAGTGAGCGACCGTTATGGGCAGGGGGCTCGCGCGCAGGAGTTGCCGCAACCGCCCTTCTGTCGTTGACAGCGCTAGCGCCTGGGCGTCGAGCAGGTTGACCTTCTCCCGCAGTGCTGTGTTGAGCGTGCGCACGTCGTCCACCTGCTGCCGGTAGGCGCGTAGAACCAAGGCACTGACTGCGAGTCCGATCGTCCACACAGCGACGCATGCGACGAAATAGCCAAACCCAGTCGCAGGCGCGACCGGAGCCAGCCATCCGCGCGTGACTCCAAGGGCGAGCATCAGTCCCCAGGCCAGGCTGGCCAGCCAGAGGCACAGCGCCTGCTTGAAGCCTAGTAGCAGCCCACCCATGAGGATCATGAGCACCGTCGCATGCAAGGCCGGATTGAGCAATCCGGATTGCAGGCCTGACTGTAAGGCGATCGCAACCCAGGCGATCCAGATATAGGCACGCACCGCTTCGGTGACGCGACCGACGCGCAGCAACGAAAGAGCAATGATGCTACCGAGCAAGACGACCGTCGGCGCGAATACCCGATGCCACACGCCGCCCAACATCAGCATGGTCGGTGTATAGACGGTAAGGACCAGCGCGACACTGGTGACGAGGCGATGGAACAGCCGCGCCAACGCCCCCCGCTCCGAGTCGCTGGGAACGGGGGCAGCTTCCCATAGCTCCCTTGCGAACCTGTGCAGCGTGGTCGGCAAATTCATCTGTTGGCCCGATCAATGGGGTGCGACCCGCGGCAGTTGCACGGTCACGCTACAGCCTTGCCCCAATTCGCTGCGTACCGAAATCGCGCCGCCCAGCCGCTTCGTGACGATCTGATGCACGATGCTCATGCCAATCCCGGTACCACCCTGACCCATGCGTGTGGTGAAAAAAGGATCGAACACCCGGCTCAGGACATCGGCGGTCATCCCACGACCTTGATCGCGGACGGTCAGGACCACGTGCTGCGGGCCGTCCGGCTTGCACGTCACGAATATCGGCCCACCGCGCCCGGGCTGGCCGGGATCAGGGTAGCCGTGGACGATGGCGTTAACGACCAGATTTGTTAAAACCTGGCATAGGGAGCCGGGAAAGCTGTCGCATTTGGCGTCACCATCACATTCGACAATCAATTCGCAGCCCGAGCGACGAGCCAGCGGCTCCAAGGTCGCCATCAGGTCCCGCGTGAGGGCTGTCGCTTCGAAGGCGCGCCGGTGATCGGCCGTCTGATCGACTGCCACCTGCTTGAAATTGGCAATGAGCTCAGCTGCTCGGTCGATGCTGCGCACGAAAAGGTCCAGTCCTTCACGGCTGGATTCAACGGCCGCGTTGACGATGGAGCGGCGCGGGCGCTCGGCGTCAAGTTCAGCGAGCAGCGCGCGTAGGTCGCTCTCGATCGACGAGGCGATCACCTTGGCATTGCCTATGGGCGTGTTGAGCTCATGGGCGATCGTGGCGACGACGCGACCCAGGGTCGCCAGCTTCTCGGACCGCAATAGCTCTTCCTGCGACCGGCGCAAGTCCGCCACCGCTTGTTCGAGCTCCAAAGTGCGTTGATGGACGCGTTCCTCTAAGTTGCGGTTCACATCTTCGAGAGCCCGATTGCGGTCGTGCACTTGCTCGAAAAGTGCGATCAGCGACTCCCGCGTGGCGTTGAGGCTGCGCGCCAACGAGTCGAACTCGGCGAAGTGCAGCGCGGGAACAGCCGGCACCAGATCCCCTTGGGCGATCCGCTGCGATGCAGCCACCAGGGCGCGGATGGGCCGGCTCATCGTCCAATGCAGAGCAAATGCAATCACCAGGGCCGCCAGGACCAGGCTCAACAGCGCGATCGCAACGTATTGCCCGCGCAGCACCTCCAGTTCGCGAAGATACCCTTCGGTTGACAGAACGAGGCGCAACTCGCCGAGCCGCGCGGCATCGCGCACGATGGCGCGATCGATCTGGATGACCTGTCGATCGATCAAACGCAGAGACAAGGTCGCACCTTCGCGCGACAGGAAGACTCGGTCGTCGTGGTCATTGATCTGGACAAGCAGCACGTCGGGATGGACAAAAAGGGCATCGACGATCGATGCCGCCTGCTCGTTCGAGAACTGCCAAAGCGCCTCGCGCAGTGCCAAAACCGCCAGATGCGACAGGCGCTCGGCTTCGTCCGCAACCTTCTGCGCATGGTGCTTGCGCAAGAACGTCGCGTGGCCAAAGTAGGTCAGCGCCGTAGCGCTCAAGACACCAGCACCGACCGTGACCAGCATGACCCAACGCAGGGAGGACTGGCGCAGTCGCCAGACGACCTGCGTCGCCCATTTGGCCGGCGAGGATTCCGGGCTACTCGACACGACCGAGTCGAGCGATCATTTGCGCGAACTCGCCCGATGCCTTCAGCCGATCAAAGGCATCGTTGAACCGGGCGATCAGGGGCTCCATGCGCATCGATTTGTGAAACACGAAGTGCAGCGGGTCCCGTGAGGCGGGTGTGGGCAAAGCGATGAAGCGTTCGCGGTGCTTGTTCAGATCTTCGTGCGAATTCAGCAGCATCTGCAATCCCAGGGCACCATTGCCGACGAAGGCCGCATCCAGGCGCATCGCGAGCAACTTGCGCAGGCGCCCGGTTGCCGACACGTCCCGATCCACGATGAAGACGCCCTCCCGAATGGCCCGGTCAATCTCTTCGCCGTAGCTGGCCCCGCTGACACCTCCAACAATTTTGCCTCGCAAGTCCTCGACGCGCCGGTAGGCAAACCCCCGCTCTTTGAGCACAACGATCTGGATGTCGTCGTCGTAGACGGGCTTGGAGAAGTCGAAAATGGCGGCCCTATCGCTGTTGAAGGACGTTCCGATCAATCCGGCCTCGCCGCGAGCGGCGAGCTCGTAGGCACGCCGCCATGGCATCAACTGCAGGTCATAGCGGTCGCCTGTTGCGCTCTGAACGCGCTCAAGCAGTGCCGCCATCAAACCAGACGGCCGTCCGTGTCGCAGGTAAGCGACTGGAGGATAGCTGTCGTCCCCATAGACGCGCACAGCCGCAGCCCGCGCCAACCGCGGCTCTGCACACGCGGCCACGAACACCCCGAGGACTTGTCGACGTCTCATGGTGAACCTCCACTGATATTAACGATCTACGACTTTGTCTCGCGCGTCAAGGGCTGTGTCTTCTGTCGTGGTTTGCGTTGCGCGTGCGGCTGGATGGAAGGCAGACAGACATTGCTCTCGCCTAGCATTTGTGCACCAAGTTGGTGTGTCGGGCCCTAGCACTTTCCCCGAGTCGGCGCCGCTTGCAGAAGGCGTGATTCAGGAATACCTTAGAGGCGAGTGTGCGCAGGCGCTGCACTTTTGAATGCGGCGTGATGGCTGCGCAGAACATCTTGAGTCGCATGGTCGGTCGCAGAATAGGAATCACAACATGCTTCGGCGATTTGGTCTTCCTGTCCGTCTTGCCTGTTCTTTCGGGCTCATCCTGCTGTTGCTCTTTGGCAATGCCGTCGTCTCCATCGTCGGCTCGAACAAGTTGGCCGAAAGTGGCGAGCGCATCTACAACAACAGCCTCGTATCTCTGAAGATCCTCGACCGGGTGTCCTATCTGGTGCAACGCAATCGCGTGTTGGTCATGGACATGCTGCTCAACCCCGCACCTGACAACGTTCGCAAGCGCGCCGACGAGATGGCCCGCAATTCAGCTGCGATCGACAAGGGGCTTGAGGAGTTCGGCAACCATTCTGTTGAGCCGGAAGAGCAGGTGATCCTGCGCGAGTTGCGCGGTGCAATACAGAAATTCCGGCAGGAGGGACTTGGCCCAGCACGAGACGCCATGCTGGCGGGCAAGAAGGAAGAGGCCGATCAGATTTACCTCAAGTCGATCAGCCCCTTGGCACCTCCTGTCATCGATCGTGTCGAAAAGCTCATCGAGCTCGAAGCGCGCGAGGGTGACGTGCACCGGCAAGAGGGCATGGCTGTAGCGTCTCGCAATCGCCTGATCGTGTCCGGCGTGTCCGCATTCGCGCTGCTGCTGGGCTTGCTGATCACGGTTGCCATCACCCGCTCCGTGGTCCGCCCGGTCTCGGCGGTCTTGGCGGGGGCGCACGCCGTGGCGGAAGGAGATCTCACGCGGTCCATCGACGACAGCGGCAAGGACGAGGTGGCGGAACTTGCTCAGGCCATGCAACGCATGCGGCTGAATCTCGCCGAGGTTGTCGGCACGGTTCGAATCAGTTCGGAGAGCGTGGCCAACGCCAGCGCCGAAATTGCCCATGGCAACAACGACTTGTCCGCGCGCACTGAGCAGCAGGCGGCGTCGCTTGAGGAGACGGCGGCGAGCATGGAGGAACTGAGTTCGACGGTGCAGCACAACGCCGAATCTGCTGATCAGGCCGACCGGCTGTCCAAGACGGCTTCGGACGTCGCAGTCAAGGCCGGCGAGGTGGTGGGGCAGGTCGTGCAGACCATGCGCGGCATTCATGATTCGTCACGCAAGATCGCCGACATCATCGGCGTGATCGACGGCATCGCCTTCCAGACAAACATCCTTGCCCTGAATGCTGCGGTCGAAGCCGCGCGCGCCGGTGAACTGGGGCGCGGATTTGCTGTGGTGGCGACTGAGGTGCGCAGCCTCGCCGGCCGCAGCGCTACCGCTGCCAAGGAGATCAAGCAACTGATCAACGAAAGCGTGGAGCGCGTGGAGCAGGGCAGTGCGCTGGCTGATCAAGCCGGCTCAACAATGCAGGAGGTGGTCTCGGCTGTGGATCGTGTCAGCCGCCTGATCAACGGAATCAGTGGCGCGAACCGTGAGCAGGCATCCGGCGTGTCCCAGGTAGGCGAAGCTGTGACCCGCCTGGACCAGGCAACGCAACAGAATGCGGCCCTGGTCGAAGAGATGGCTGCCGCCGCCGGCAGCCTGAAGGCCCAGGCGCAGGAACTGGTGGAAGCCGTCGCACGTTTCAAACTTAACGACTCCCCAGTGTCTGTCAGAGCTATTTCACACACCGGTCCAGCGGTGGTGTCAGCCCCCATGCGGGTGGCCAGCGTCGCTTCCGGCACTGGCGACACTTGGAAGTCCCATTGACGCAAATGGCGTCACTTCCCGCGTGCCCTGATATGACCGATCCCTCTGACCTCCTGCAGTTTTCGGACGACGTCGGACCGACCGCCAGCGTCGCTTCGACAAATCCCGAACACGTCTGGAAGATTCTCATCGCTGACGATGCCGAGGACGTGCACGTGGCGACCAACGTCGCACTCAAGTCGATCCCGATCCTCGGCCGGCCCCTGCGGTTTCTACATGCCTATAGTGCCGTGGAAGCGCGGCGCATCCTGGAGGCAAATCACGACATCGCGGTCATCCTTTTGGATGTCGTGATGGAGTCTTCCGAGGCCGGACTCGATCTCGTGCGCCAAATCCGCAATGAGCTGGGCAACGAACTCATCCGCATCGTGCTGCGGACCGGTCAGCCAGGCTATGCGCCGGAAATCGACACCATCAACCAATACGACATCAACGACTACAAGACCAAATCGGAATTGACCCGCACGCGCCTGTACACCACTTTGGCGGTCGCGCTGCGCTCGTACCAGCAAATCTGTACTTTGCGCCAGAGCCAGGACGGATTGGCTTTGATCGTGTCGGGCAGCACGGAACTGGGGCGCCAACGTGGTGTGGCCACCTTTGCCCAAGGCGTGGTACTGCAACTCAGCGCGTTGATCGGAGTTCCCCCAGAAGGCTTGATCTGCGCACAAGCACATCGTGAAACGGACCAATTGCCCACCGTGGTCGCTGCGGCTGGAAAATTCAAGGATCTGATCAACCAACCCATCAATCGCATCGAGGCTCCGCATGTTCAAGACGCATTGACGCTGTGTCTCTCAGAGCGGCGAAACGATCTTCAAGGTCATTGTTGCTTGTATTTTTCCACCGCCTCCGGGCATGACATGGTGGCCTACGTCGATGCGCCCCCGCCGCTTGAAATCGTCAGCGCAGGTTTGCTGGAGGTGTTCTGCTCGAGCATTTCGGTTGCACTCGAAAACGTCCATCTGTATGGGAAGCTGCTTGCCTATGCTTACGAAGACAGTCTGTTGTGCATTCCGAACCGGTTGAGTGTGGTGCAAGCCATCGACAACAAGTCCAGCAGCGTCCAGGATCAGGTGCTTGCCTTGGTCGATATCGATGATTTCTCTGGCATCAACACGGCTTTGGGCAGTGATGTGGGAGATGACGTGCTTCGGGCGGTTTCCAGCCGTTTGCAGAGTGCATTTTCCGACAAGGCCTTGGTGGGCCGTGTGGGAAGCGATGTCTTTGCGATCTTGGGTCCGATTCAGGACATAAGCCCAGCGGCTGTCGCTGAGATTTTCAGTGTGCCGATCCCGGTCGCCCGGGAATCGCTGCGGGTGACTGCCAGTTGTGGCTTTGTTGCGTTGACCGATGGAACGCGCGACGGTGTTGCAGCCCTCAAAAACGCCAGCCTGGCGGTGAAGAAGGCCAAACAATCCCGAATCGGTGGCTCGGTCGAATTTTCTGAAGAGATGAGCATTCAGGCGCGGGAACGCATGCGCCTTTTGCATGCGTTGCGCAATGCGTTCGATGAAAACGGCTTGTTCGTCATGTATCAGCCGCAAGTCGACATGTCGAATGGCCAAGCCACCGGCGCTGAGGCCTTGGTGCGCTGGCGACGGGCCGACGGACATTTTGTGCCACCCGACCAATTCATTCCCGTTGCGGAGCAGTCCGGTTTGATCGTTGCGCTGGGTGAATTCGTGCTGCGCACGGCCTTGTTTGACCTTGCGCGTCTTCTGAGGCAAGGGTTGCAGGCGTTTCGAATTTCCGTCAACGTCTCGCAGCACCAAATTCGCGAGCCTGGATTCGTCGATCTGGTTTGCCGAGCGCTTGAGGCGGCTGATGTCGATCCGGCGTTTGTCGAACTCGAGGTGACCGAGTCCGCAGCATCTGAGAACATCGATTCGATGATGGCGGTGTTCGGTCAATTGCGCTCGCTCGGTGTCTCGATCGCCATCGATGATTTTGGAACGGGATATTCGTCCCTGAGCATGCTGAACGTGCTTAGACCGCATCGACTCAAGATCGACAAGGCGTTCGTCCGCCCACTGGGTGGACAGGCCACGGATTCCGACGCCATTGCGTCGATGGTGATCGGACTGACCAACATCCTGAAAATGTCGGTGATTGCCGAAGGCGTGGAAACGGTCGAGCAAAGCACAAAGCTTCAAGCGATGGGTTGTGTTTTTGGTCAGGGCTATTTGTTCGCCAAGCCCTTGCCGGTGGAGCAACTCGAATCGTGGCTGCGGGACAAAGGTGCTATCAAGTAGTCACCTGATCGATGGCCATGCCGCTTTCCCTTGCACCGGTCATTCGTTTCATTCAAGAGGCCAGGCGCCACGTCCAGGAGAATGACGGGGATCTCTGGGAGGAATCGCAGTTTCAGCGGCGAGCGCTGATCGGCAGTGCCCTGGCGCTGCTGGCCCTGGTGGGTACCACCCACCTCCTGGTAACGATGTTTTCGACAACCCACATCCCTGCCTTGTTGCGGGTGTGGTGGGCATACGCAATTGTCGCCGCCTGTTTGTTCGCGGCCATCGCCAATCGCCCACGTCTTGGTTGGATGGCACTGCTGATCTTGGGCACCACACTGCTGGTGCTCAATGCGTTGGACAGTGGCGGCCTGTTTGCACCGCAATGGATGGGAGCCGCCCTTCTGATCTTGGTCGCAGGCCGCTTTCTGCACCCCCTTGCATCTGTTTTCATGGGTGGCGTATTCGCCGCGGTTGCGGTTTATTTTTCTCACCTGCATGCACTGGATGCCATTCCGTACAGCGAAGTGGCGAGCAACCTTCCTAGGCGGCTTTCGACGGTCTTGCAGTTCATCGGACTTTCGGGGGTGATTGCGTGGGTCGTCTATCGCAACCATGGACGCCAGGTCAAAGCCCTGGTCGACGCAAAGGCCCAGGCCGAAATACATGCTGCAAAGGCGAAGTCCGCGGGTGAACTCGTCGAACGTGTGTTTCGGGAAAGCCCGGTCGCCATGGCCATTTTTGACGCCCATTCCAGAAGGATCGAGGACTGCAACCCGGCCTATCTGCAGTTGGTCGAACGGCCGTTCGAAAGGGTGATTGGCCGAACTGGGGCTGAACTGGATTTGTGGATCGACAAAGAGCGGCGGACGGAGACCCACCAACGCTTTGCCCAAGGCGAGCGTGTTTTCAACGAAAACTTTGATATCCGCACCGCGTCAGGGCGTATCAGGCATTGCACCCTGTCGTGGCATCGAATTCACGTCGAAGGCAAGGAACTCGTTCTTTCGACCTTGAACGACGTAACGGAACGAGTCATCGCTGCCAGGGCGGTGGCCGAAAGCGAGCGACGATTCCAGGATTTCGCGCAAGCCTCCGGTGATTGGTTTTGGGAGACAGACGCCAAAGGGCGTCTGGTCTGGCTGTCGGAATCGGTCACCGCTGTCCTGGGTATGACGCCAGAGGAACTGATCGGTACAAAATATTCACAGATTGACGGTGGGGAAATTGTCAATGTCGATGCATGGGCGGCCTACCGACGTGCCGTGGCATCAATGCTTCCATTTCGTGATTTGACCGTGCGTCGTTTGCGCGACGGGGCTTTGCAGTGGTTGCGCTTGAGCGGGACACCTTGTTGGGGCCATGACGGGCAATTCAAGGGCTATCGCGGCGCTGGTGTTGACGTCAGCGATCGCTTTCGCGCCGACGCGGCAGCAACTTTGGCGGATCAACGACTTCGATTGGCCATCGAACATCTGGACGAAATGTTTGTGCTGTGTGACGCAGAAGATCGGGTGGTCCAGGCCAACCACAAGTTCACGGAACTGCTTGGGCCAGAGGGATTGGGCTTGCCCGCTGACAGCACGTACGCCGCTTGCTTTCGCGCTGCAGTTGCGCAGGGACGCCTGCATTTGCGCAGTGGCATGGCCAACGAATCAGCCATTGACGCGGTCCTGAACGCGCGTCGCCGAGGTGAATCGGGTATCGAAATTCAGGCTGCGGATGGACGTTGGTTGTTGCAATCCAATCGATGCCTTGCCGATGCCAGTGTGATCACCACGTCCATCGACATCACTGGGCTGAAGAAGCATGAATCCATGCTGGCGGCCAGCGAAAACCGGCTGCGTCAGATCCTGGATCTGACCCCGGCTGTTGCTGTTCAGGAGTTTGACGAAGCTGGACGTATTTTGTATTGGAACAAGACTTCCGAGCACCTATACGGCTTCTCGGCATCAGAGGCGTTGGGTCAGTCGCTGGATCGGCTTTTTTGGACATCCGAAGAGTTCCAGAACTGGCTTGACGGCCTCAAAAAGATGGATTCGACAGGAGCATCCATTGGCCCCATCGAAACCACCATCCGGAACAAACAAGGACAGCAACGTTCGATTCTCTATTCCTCGTTTGCAGTCCACAGCGCCGATGGTCCGGTTCGATACGTTTGTATGGACATTGATATTTCGGATCGCAAGAAGGCGGAAGACGCGTTGCGAGCCAATCAGGCCCTGCTCGAAACAGTCATCGACGCGATTCCTTTGTCGGTGTTTGTGAAGAATCTCCAATCGACCTACGTTTTGGTCAACAAGGCGTTTGCCGAGTTTCACGGTGTCGCCAAGGCGGACATTCTCGGGCGCTCCACGCACGACCTACCTGCACCTGAGGAGACGCGGCGAAAGTCTTTGGCCGATGACCACCGGGTTTTTGAGTCCGGTGTCGTGTTCGATCAACCGGAAACGCTGCTGAAAGGGCCGAACGGTGAAGGCGTCCCCTTTCACAGCCTCAAATTGCCTTTGCGTGATGGTGGCGGAAAGGTGGTTGGCCTGGTTGGGATCAATCGCAATCTGACACATGACAAGGCGACACAGGCCGCCATGCGAGCCAGCGAGGCGCGTTTCTCAGCACTTTTTCACAAGTCGCTGGTGCCACAAATTGTCAGCAACCCTGCCAATCGCGAAACCGAAGATGTCAACCAGGCGTTTTCCGACATGATTGGCTACCCGCGCGAGGTGCTCCTCGGACCAATTTCATCAAGCCCTGCGTTGTTTTGGGATGCCGAGGATGACGCCCTGGTGGGAAAGATCACGCAAGACGGTGGCACGACCACGCCGGTGGATGTCCATGCGCGGCGAGCTGACGGATCAAAGATCGTCGTCAACTGCTCAGCATTCACGCTGGATACGCCCACCGGACCGCGCGTGGCTTGGGCCATCGTTGACGTGACGGCACAACGGCAGGCGCAAATGAGTCTGGCTCAGATGAATCTGACCCTGGAGGCGGCCGTCGCAGAGCGCACGGCTCGTCTTCATGCGACCAATGAGGAATTGCAAGGCGCACTCGAAAGACTCCAAACGTCGCAGGAAGCGCTGATTCATGCGGAAAAACTGGCATCCCTGGGACGGTTGGTGGCCGGTGTTTCGCACGAACTGAATACGCCGATAGGCAACAGCCTTCTGATGTCAACCACACTGAATGATGAAACGAGGCGATTCGTCGAGGCGAGCAAGAAGGGTGAAGTTCGGAGATCGACCTTTGACGAATTCATCAAGACGTGTGTCGATTCGTCTGACATCATCCAGCGAAATCTGAGCCGGGCAGCCGAGTTGATTCGCAGCTTCAAGCAGGTTGCTGTTGACCAATCGAGTTCAACCCGCCGCAAGTTCGATCTGCGCGAGGTGGTGGAAGAGCTGCTGCGGACACATCATCCGCTGATTCGCCAACACGACATCAAGGTTGAATTCACCGCTCCAGAAGGCTTGCAACTTGATAGCTATCCTGGTCCTCTGGGCCAGGTGCTGGGAAACTTGCTGACGAACGCCATCCTTCATGCGTCGTCAGAACATTCATCCCTGCGAATTGAAATTGCCTGTGAACGCAAGGGCCGCGACCAGGTTCAGTTGACCTTTTCGGACAATGGGGTAGGGATAGCCCCAGACAACATCAAGCGCATCTTTGATCCCTTCTTCACGACAAAGTTGGGACACGGCGGCAGCGGCCTGGGCCTGAACATCGCCTATTCCATTGTCACCGGCGTGCTCGGAGGCTCCATCAAGGTCAGCAGCCAGCAAGGAATTGGCACGGCATTCACCATTCGAATGCCGTTTGTCGCGCCGATCCAGGCTGAGAAAATCTGATGGCCGATGCGCACTTGAAAACAAAGGCTCAGCGGGTGCTGTTCAACGCCGCTTGCCCCCACCCAGCAATCCGCCCAGCACACCGCGGATGATCTCGCGCCCAACCGCGCTGCCTACAGAACGGACAGCCGATTTCGCCATGGTCTGAACCAGCCCGTCGTGTTTGGCGCCGCGAGGCCCGGTACTGCCGAACAGCATGTCGTTGAGTCCACCGAGCATGCCGCCGCCGTCCGACGGGGCCGATGCCGGCGCCATGCCGGGCAGGTTGCCCATCGTGGTCGCGCCCGTGCCGCTTGCGCCCGGCGTGCTGGTGCCCGATCCCGCGCCGCCAGCCGCTTGGCCGGATGGGGCCGCGCGTCCCTTGATGCGTTCGAATGCCGACTCGCGGTCAATAACTTTTTCGTAGATGCCTGCCACCAGGGAGCTTTGGATGAGGGCCTGGCGTTGCTCGGGTGATATCGGCCCGATCTGGCTCCCCGGGGGCAGCACGAAGACACGCTCGGTGATGCTGGGTCGGCCTTTGGCATCCAGGAAGCTGACCAAGGCCTCGCCCACCGCCAATTCGGTGATGGCGGTTTCGATGTCCAGACCCGGCTTCTGGCGCATGGTGGTGGCCGTGGCCTTGACGGCTTTCTGGTCACGCGGGGTGAAGGCCCGCAGCGCGTGCTGCACGCGGTTGCCCAACTGGGCCAGAACCGAATCGGGGATGTCCA
>CAYNWR010000018.1:14219-15402 GCA_964400915.1 uncultured Burkholderiaceae bacterium | reverse complement strand
CAGCCAGCGCGGCTTTGCTCAATGGGACAGCGACGGCAACGAATCCGGCGCCACGGTCTGCGAACTCGGCGGCACCGGCACCGGCGGCACCGAGCACATGGTGACCGAAACGCTCATCCGCAGCATGTACGCCTATTGGCGCAAGGTGATGGAGGTATGAGCACCGAACTCGATGTCTTGCTGCTGCATCACGACATCGATCAGCTCAACACACGCTACGCCAGTGCGCTGGACGAACGTCGGTTTGCCGATTGGCCCGAGTTCTTCCTGGCCGAAGGCCGCTACACCGTGCGTGCGCGCGAGAACCAGGAGCGCGGATTGCCGCTGGCCCTCATCGACCTGGAAAGCCAGGCGATGATGAAGGACCGTGTGTACGGCATCACACAAACGATCTACCACGCCCCGTACTACACACGCCACGTGCTCAGCCCGGCCCAGGTGCTGGGCATCGACAACGACGGCGCCATCCGGGCGCAAGCCCATTACGCGGTGTTTCGCACGCGGCCTGGCGATGCCAGCGAGGTGTTCAATGTCGGGCGGTATTTCGATGTGCTGGTGCGCACCGAGGCAGGCCTGCGCCTGCGCGAGCGTCTTTGTGTGTACGACAGCGAGATGGTGCTCAACTCGCTGATCTATCCGGTTTGAAGGCCCCAAGGCACTTGGGATCCATTGAACCAACGCCATCGCACCACACGCTCATCATCATCGATATGCAGCGGGGCATGGCTGCCAGCAACTTGCTTGCGCGCAACAACCCGCAGGTGGATGCCACATTTTCGCGACCTTCGTTGCCGCCGACGCGTGCTTTGCCTTTGCCAATGCAGGGTCTTGAAAGGGAAGCAGGCATGAAACTTGGCTACACCATCGTCTATGTACCGGACGTGTCCGCATCTCTGGATTTTTTCGAGAAGGCCTTCGGCTTGCAGCGCCGGTTTCTGCACGAAAGCGGAACCTATGGCGAGCTGGACACCGGGCCGACGACCTTGTCATTTGCTGCGCATGAGTTGGGCGATTTGAATTTTCCTGGTGGGCATGTGCATGCCGATCGGTCGGCGCAGCCGCTGGGGTTCGAGATCGCCCTGGTGACCGATGACGTTGCACTGGCGCATGGCCGTGCACTGTCGGCGGGCGCCCGCGAGCTGGCGGCGCCAGTTGCCAAGCCCTGGGGACAGGTGGTGTCGTA
>CAYNWR010000018.1:0-14119 GCA_964400915.1 uncultured Burkholderiaceae bacterium | reverse complement strand
TGCGGCAGGCCTGACTCAGGCGCTCAGGTCTTGAGCAACTTCTGCGTGATGAGCTTCCAGTGCGCTGCTTCCACGGGTGTGATTGACAGGCGGTTGCCCTTCTTGAGCACGATCATGTCGGCCAGTGCCGGTGTGGCGCGAAGGGCATCCAGGCCCAGGAGTTCCGTCTTGCGCACGATGCGCACGTCCACCAGCATCCAGCGGGGCTCGGCACGTGTGGCCTTGGGATCGTGGTACTTCGACTGGGGGTCGAACTGCGTGTCGTCGGGATAGGGTGTCGAGGCCACTTCGGCGATTCCGGCGATGCCTGGCTCGGGGCAACTCGAGTGGTAGAACAGCACCCCGTCGCCCACCTGCATCTGGTCACGCATGTAGTTGCGTGCCTGGTAGTTGCGCACCCCGAACCAGGGCACGGTCTGCCGCTTCATGGCCAGCGCGTCGTCGATCGAGACCTCGGCGGGCTCGGACTTCATCAACCAGTACTTCGGTGCGGACTTTGGCGTGGACTTTGGCACCGCTTTGGTTGCGGGCTTGTTGGCAGGTTTGGGCAAGGGCATCCACAGGCTCCTGTTGGGTGGCGACAAGCGCGATGGTGCCGCAAAACCGCTGGCTATGATGGGACGATGTATCGCGACGGCGCAGCGGCTTCCACCCCCCTTCGGCACTTGACCCATCCGCAGTCCGCTTTGCTGGCGCGTGCCTATGCCCGAACGCCGTTCAACCTGGCCGCCACGTTGGTGATTGCGATCCTGGGGGTGGGCATCCTCTGGACTTTTGTGCCCCACCCGGTGCTGTGGATCTGGGCCGCAGCGCTGTTGTTCAACGGCTTGGCGGGCACTGCAATGGTCCTGGCCCATCGCGCTTGGTACACCGAAGCGCGCCGCACGTTCTGGGCCAACCTGTTTGCGGCTCACGCCACCTACGCGGGTCTGTCCTGGTCCGTGGGGCCGGCCTTGTTGATCATGCCGATGTCGGGGGCGGCGCCGGTGTTCTTTGTCGCGCTGGTGCTTGCGGTCAGTGCGGTGGTGTTGGTTTCGATGGCCGAACATCCGGTGGCCATGCAGGGTTTTGTCGCGGCGGCCTGCCTGCCACCCGCATTCGTGATCGCGGTGCAGGGCACGGGTTTTGAGTTGCTCGTGGCGCTGGTGCTGGTGGCTGCGGCCGGAATCCTGGTGGCGGTGGGGCACGTGTCACATCTGGCTCAGCGCTCATTGGTCGAAAATCGTTCGCGCACCGAAGCCATACTGGCCACCGCACCCGATGGTGTGATTGGTGTCGATGCCAAGGGTCTGATCACCAGCTGGAACGCGGCGGCCGAGCGCATGCTGGGCTGGACGCCGGACCAGGCCGTGGGGCAATCGGTGGCCAAGTTGGCGGTGCCGGTGCACCTGCAAGCGGCGTTTCAGTCCGGTCTGGAGCGGGTGATGGGCATCAACCAGAAAGCTGCGTCGCTGCCACGCACCGAGATGCGCGTGAATCGACGCGACGGCAGCGAGCTGGCTGTCGAAGTGGCCATCACGCCCCTGGTGCTGGGGGCGACCCGCGAGGTCACGGTGTTTGTCTCCGACATCTCGATGCGCAAGACGACCGAGGAGCGCCTGAGCCTGTACCGGCGTGTCTTCGATGCCAGCGATCAGTGCGTATGCATCACCGATCCCAAGGGCAGGATCGTCTATCAGAACCAGGCGCAAGCGCGGTTTGTCGGCTACACGGATGCCGAGATTCAGGGGCAGGATTTCTCCCTCCTGCTCGCGCCCGAGCACGATTCCATGGCACTGTTGAAGGAACTGGCGCGCAGCAGCCAGGGACAGCACGGCTGGACGGGTCAGGTGCGCCTGCGCAAGAAGGACGGCAGCCTGTTTGTTGCGGCCAACAGCGTGGGCTTCATCCGCGATGAGGCTGGGCATGTGCAATACGCCTTCAACATCTACAAGGATTTCGGTCCCGAACTGGCGCGCCGCAACGAGCTGGCCCGTGCGCGCGACGCGGCCGAAAGCGCCAACCAGGCGAAGTCGGTGTTCCTGTCCAGCATGAGCCACGAGTTGCGCACACCGCTCAACGCCATCCTCGGGTTTGCGCAAGTGCTGGAGCTCGAGCAGGGGCTCAGCGCGCACCAACGCGAAAGTGTGGCCGAGATCCTCAAGGCCAGCCGGCATCTGCAGATGCTGGTGGACGATGTGCTTGATCTGTCCAAGATCGAGGCCGGCGCGGTGGCGCTGAACCTGGAGACCATCGATCTTGCCAAGGTGGTCGACGAATGCCGCCCCCTGCTGGCCGGACTGCTGCAGCGGCAAGAGGTTCGCATCGACACGGCGTTGTCCGGGGCCACCTGGATCGTGGCCGATCGCACGCGGCTCAAGCAGGTGCTGGTCAACCTGCTGTCCAACGCCATCAAGTACAACCGGCGCGGTGGCGAGGTGCTGCTCAAGACCCGCTTTGGCGGCGAGGGGTTCTGGCGCATCGAAGTGCACGATCAGGGCAAGGGCATCGCACCGGAACGCATCAAGCAGTTGTTTCAGCCATTCAACCGCCTCGGCGCGGAGGGCGGGACCATCGAGGGTACGGGCATTGGCCTGGTCATCACGCGGCGGCTGGTCGAGCTCATGGGTGGTCGCATCGGTGTGAACAGCGAGCCAGGTGTGGGCACCTGTTTCTGGATCGACCTGCCGGGCTCCGACGCGATGCCCACGGTGGCTGGGCCGCTGGCAGACCTGGCGCTGGCGCCGTCACCCAGGCGCAGCCTGCTGATGGCCACCGACAACCCCATCGACCACCTGATGGTCCGGCGCGTGTTGGCGGCCCGGACCGATCTCACGGTGCTGGTGGCGGAGGATGTCGACGCGGCCTTGCGCCTGCTGCGCGATGAGGCGCCCGATGTGCTGCTGGTGGACACGCAGGCCTTTGGCGCCGCCGCACAGGAACTGCGCGACGCCTGGCGCATGCACCTTGCGGCGCGGCCCCGCTCGGGTCTGGTGCTCCTGGGTGGCCTGGTCGGTGTCTGGGCGGTGCCGCCGGCGCAGGCGGCTGCCTGGTCGTCTGACGGGCGCACGCGCGTGCTGGACAAGCCACTGGCCGCACGGGCCTTGCGCGCCGAAGTCGACGCTGCCTGCCCGCCTTGGCAAGCCATCGCGAGCCGCTGAGCACTCGCTCGCGTGGAGCAGGAGTTCAAGTCGCGCGGGCGCGCGGAAATCACGCTATGTCGCGCGGGCGCGCGCCAGGGGCGGGTTGCGGGCGAAGTACTGCACGATGCCGCTGAGCAGGGCATCGGCCAGGCGCTCCTGGTAGTCATCGCTGCGCAGGCGCTCTTCCTCCTCGGGGTGGCTGATGAACGCGGTTTCGACCAGCACGCTGGGGATGTCCGGTGCCTTCAGCACCGCAAAGCCCGCCTGTTCGACCCGTGGCTTGTGCAGGGTGCCCACGCGCCCGATGGCACCCAGCAGCGCACTGCCCACCTTCAGGCTATCGTTGATCTGCGCGGTGGTGCTCATGTCGAGCATGGCCTGGCGGGCGTGGACATCGCGCACACCCAGGTTCAGCCCTCCCATCGCGTCGGCGCGGTTTTCCTGTTGTGCCATCCAGCGCGCCGCCGCGCTGGAGGCAGCGCCTGAACTGAGCGCATAGACACTGGCACCCCGCGCGGTCGGCGTGAAGAACGCGTCGGCATGAATGCTTACAAATAGATCGGCCTGCACCCGTTGTGCCTTCTGCACGCGCTGATGCAGGGGCACGAAATAGTCGCCATCGCGCGTGAGGAACGCGCGCATGGGGTTGCCTGCCACTTCGGTGCGGTTGATGCGATCACGCAGGCGGTGGGCGATCTGCAGCACCACGTCCTTCTCGCGCGTGCCACCGGGGCCGATGGCGCCGGGGTCTTCGCCGCCATGCCCCGCATCGAGCGCCACCACGATCAGGCGGCTGGTGGCCAAACGGCCCGCAGGGGCATGGCCAGCGGCGCCGATGCCGGATGCCGGGACCGGCGGTGTTGACGCTGCCAGAGCAGGCGCCGTCGGGGTGCTTCGGGCGACGGTTTCGGTTCGCCCGGCCAGGCGCGCCGCGAAATCGCCCAGCGGGTCGGCGCCCGGCAAGGCCGAACCCTCCGCCGGTGGCGCGGCACTGGCCGGCGGCGGGGATGTCCTGCCGGGCGGCGCCGACAGCCGCTCGTTCAGAAAAACCTCCAGGGGGTCGCGGGCCTGCCGGGGGTACAGGTCGATGATCAGCCGATGGGCAAATCGCGCGATGGGCTCCAGCGTGAACACCTGCGGCGCGGCCGCTTGCTTGAGGTCGAACACCAGCCGCACCACACGCGGCGCGTGCTGGGCCACGCGCACACCGGCGATGAAGGGATCGTCCTGGCCCACACGGCGCACGAGTTCGCGCAGCTGTGCGTCCAGCTCCAGTCCGTCGATGTCCACCGCCAGCCGCGGCGGATCGGGCACAAACTGCTCGCGGGTGCGCAACGCCAGATCGGATTCGATGGTCACGCGGGTGTAGTCGGCAGCCGGCCACAAGCGCACCCCCACGATGGTGGCACCCCAGGCGCGCGCCGCGCCAAGCAACGCAGCGATCGTGAGGCCACCCTGTGCCATCCAGTTGCGGCGCTTCATCCGCTCCCCAGGGTGGCCGCTGCCCCGTGCGCGAGTGCGCTCAGCAGACGCTGGCCCCGCACGCTGTGCGCCTGCCATCGGGCCAGCCGCGCGGGCGCCTGGTCGTCACCGTTCGCCGCCAGGACTTGAATGTCCAGGTGCAGATCGGGATCGGGCATCACGCCGTGTGCCCGCTGAGGCCATTCGCACAGCTTGAGGCCGTCGCTGGCAAAGATGTCGCGCAGGCCGGCGTCTTCCCACTCGCGTGGATCGCTGAAGCGGTAGAAGTCAAAGTGCCAGACCGGCCATTCATCGGTCGCGCCGACAACGGTGTAAGGCTCGACGATCGCGTAGGTGGGGCTCTTGATGCGGCCCGGCACACCCAGCGCGCGCAGCAGATGGCGCACGAAGGTGGTCTTGCCCGCACCCAGATCGCCTTCCAGGGCAATGATGGCGTGGCGCAAATCGGCCGATTGAGCTGCCAGGGCCCGGGCGCAGGCGGCTGTGGCGGCCTCATCGGGCCATTCGATGCAAACCGGGTCCGGGCGGTGAGGGCTGTCGGTCGTCAAGTGGCGATTCCTGCAATGATCGGCCCATGGATGCGCAACACACGGGCGATGAACCTGGCAAGGTCGAAGGACCTGACCTGCTTGCGGCCATCGCAGCCCGCGCGCGTGTGCTGGGATTCTCGCAAATCGGCGTGGCCGATGTGGAGCTTTCGGGTGCACATGCGGGCTTGGAGGCCTGGTTGGCCCAAGGGTTCCAGGGATCGATGGCCTACATGGCGCGCTCCACATCCCTGCGGGCGTCGCCAGCAGCGCTGCGCCCGGGCACACTCAGTGTGATCACGGCGCGAATGGACTACCTGCCGCGCGCCGCACCGACCGATTGGGCGGACCAGGCGCGTGACGCGCTGGGTCAGCCGCAGCAGGCCGTGGTGTCGATCTATGCGCGCGGACGTGACTACCACAAGGTGCTGCGTTCGCGCCTGGTGCGCCTGGCGCAGGCGGTCGAAGCGCTGGTGGGGCCCACAGGGCACCGCGTGTTCACCGATTCCGCGCCGGTCATGGAGGCGGAACTGGCGGTGGCCAGCGGCATCGGCTGGCGCGGCAAACACACGCTGGTGCTGGCGCGCGATGCGGGATCGATGTTCTTTCTGGGTGAAATCTTTGTGGACCGCTGGCTGCCGCGCACCGCATCGACGGGTGCGCATTGCGGCCAGTGCACGGCCTGCATCGACATCTGCCCCACACAGGCCATCGTGGCACCGCAACGCCTGGATTCGCGGCGCTGCATCTCCTACCTGAGCATCGAGCACGACGGCGCCATCGACGAATCCTTGCGGCCACTGATGGGCAATCGGATCTATGGCTGTGACGATTGCCAATGGGTATGCCCCTGGAACAAGTTTGCCCAGCGCAGCACCTTGCCCGATTTCGACGAACGCGAGGGCCTGCACGGTGGGCAGTTGATCGAGCTGATGCGCTGGAGCGAGGCGGAGTTTCTGCGCCGCACCGAAGGCAGCGCCATCCGCCGCATCGGGCATGCGCGCTGGCTGCGCAACGTCGCCACCGCGCTGGGCAATGCGCTGCGTGGGTCGCGGGACGGCACTTTTGTCAACGCGGCCAGGCTCGCACTGGCAGCCCACGCCGATCATGCCCATGCAGCGGTGCGCGAACACGTGCGCTGGGCGCTGCAACAGGCTACGGACGTGTCTTTGGAAGATTTTTGAGTGAATTGGGCTCTATGCGAGCTTATTTGCTTGATAGATTGCTACATAAATGGTAGCTAACGGCCGCCTGATCCGGGACAGTCGCCTGGGCCGGAAAGACGCCAGAACGGCGTCAGGCGAGTGCCAGGGCCTCCAGGCACTCGCGGCGGTGGGTGTCACCCTGGCCCGGTTCGATCTGCCGGCCGGGCAGGCGCAGACCGTAGTCCAGGCCCAGGCGTTCGGCCTCGATCACCCACGCCGTCAGCCGCGACAGGCGGCGTTCGTGGTCGGGCGCACCACAACGCGCGTGGTCCAGCCAGAGTTCCTGCCGTTGGGGGTTCTCCTGATCGCGGCTGACCAGCTCGCCGGCCTTGGCCACCTTCTTCCAGACCACCTGCTTGAGGGGATCACCGCGGCGATAGGCCCGCACCCCTTCGAACTCGCCCGTCGCCTGCTGGGCCTGGCGCGCGAGCCCGCCGGGGCGCGGTTCGCCCGGGGGCAGTGGGGGCGCGCGATCCTCGGGGCGCGGAAACACCCACAGCGTGCTGGAGGGCCGCCACACGGTCCAGACCCGAAAGGTGCCCAGCGGAAAGCGGGTTTCTGCCGTCAAGGCGGGCAGGGCGACCAGGCCGCGCTGATTCGCCGGGAACGCCACCTGCACGTCGGTCTGACCCACGGCCGGCACATCCGTCCAGACCCAGGGCAGCGCTTCGCGCGCCGCGGCGTCGCCCACCGGTGGCAGCACCGCCAGGCCGATGCCGTGGCGCGCGCTCGCGCGCTCGTTCATCAGGCGCACGGTCAGCAGCGCGCTGCGCCCAGCAAAGACCGGTGCGGGATGCAGCATCTGCAAACCCAGGCCACGCAAGGTGCCGTGCGCCACGTGCATGCCGATCACCGCGCTGCCGGCCAGCAGGAAGGTGAGCAGATAGCCCAGGTTGAGCTGGTAGTTGATGGAGGCGATGAGCAGCACCAGCAGCGTCAGCGCCAGCATCAGACCGGCGCGTGTGGGCAGGATGTAGACGTTGCGCTGGGTCAGCCACTGTGTGTCGCGGCGCGGCAGGCGCTCCTGCCAGGCGCGCACATAGCGGCGCAGCCGCGTGAACGGGTTGTGCGAAGGGGCGGTGCCCACGCCTGACATGGCCTGTGCCGTCGGTGGCGGGGCGTCAGGGCAATGGCACGGCGCCCAGCATCGCACGCACCTGCTCGACACTGCCGCGCCCGGCCTCGCCCACCGGATGCAGGCGATGCGCCACGGTCTGCGGCAGGATCGCCTGAACGTCGTCCGGGGCGACGTAGTCGCGACCATTCAGCAAGGCCTGCGCCTTGGCCGCGCGCAGCACCGCCAGGCCCGCGCGCGGGCTCAGCCCCTGTGCGAACCAGCGTCCCGCACGGGTGGCGGCGATCACATCCTGCACGTAGTCCAGCAGGGCCGGCGACGCACGGACGGCCTGCACCTGGGCTTGCAGCGCCAACAGGCCCTTGGCGTCGACCACGGGCGCCAGCGTCGAAGCCTTGGCACGCCGGTCTTCTCCGGAAAGCAACTGGCGCTCGGACGCGCGGTCGGGGTAGCCCAGCGAGATGCGCATCAAAAAGCGATCGAGCTGCGATTCGGGCAGCGCGTATGTGCCATGCTGGTCCTGGGGGTTCTGCGTGGCAATCACAAAGAAGGGCTGCGGCAGGTCGCGCGTCTGGCCTTCGACACTGACCTGGTGCTCTTCCATCGCCTCAAGCAATGCACTCTGGGTCTTGGGGCTCGCGCGGTTGATCTCATCCGCCAGCAGCACCTGGGCAAACACCGGACCGGGGTGGAAGACGAAGGCCTCGCGCCCGCGCTCGTAGACCGAGACACCCGTGAGGTCGCTGGGCATGAGGTCGGCGGTGAACTGCACCCGCGAAAACGCCAGACCGAAGCTGCGTGCCAAGGCGTGTGCCAGCGTGGTCTTGCCAACGCCCGGCACGTCCTCGATCAGCAGGTGCCCTCCCGCGATCAGGCAGGCCACGCAGTCGCGCACGGCGTCGGGTTTGCCGACAATCACCGTGTTAAGCTGATCCAGCAAGGCACGCAGCGTCTGCGCCAGCGGGCGCGGCGCGTCGGGCAACGATGCATGTTGGGTCGAAACGGATTGCAGCATGGCGGGCAGGCAAGGGCAGAAGCTCAAGCGACCATAACCGAAAACCAGAAGCACCGGTCACGGCAAGAGAGCGAGACACGATGGCAAGCACGGGATATTTCACACACAGCGACTGCCGCAAGCACGACATGGGGCGTGGGCACCCCGAATGCCCGGCGCGGCTGGACGCGATCGAAGACCGCCTGCTGGTCACCGGCCTGCGCGATGCACTCGATTGCCGAGACGCGCCGCTGGCCGCGCTGGCCGATGTGGAGCTGGCCCACGATCGCATGTACGTGTCGGCCATGCGTGGCCTGGTTGAGCGCCTGCGCGAGGAGATCGAGGCCGGCGGTCCGTCCATGCTGCAACTGGACCCCGACACCGCCATGAACGAGCACAGCTGGAACGCGGTGCTGCGCGCCGCCGGTGCGGCGGTGGCGGCCACCGACTGCGTGATGGCCGGCGAGATGGCCAACGCCTTCTGTGCCGTGCGCCCTCCGGGGCATCACGCCACCCGCGGGCGGGCGATGGGCTTCTGTGTGTTCAATTCGGTGGCCATCGCGGCACGCCACGCACTGGAACGCCATGGGCTGGAACGGGTGGCGGTGGTCGACTTCGACGTGCACCACGGCAATGGCACCGAAGACATCCTGTCCGACGACCCACGCGTGCTGATGGTGGGCATCTTCCAGCACCCCTTCTACCCCTACTCGGGCTTCGAAGAAGTGGCCGACAACATGTGCAACCTGCCGGTGCCCGCCTACAGCAAGGGCCACGTGGTGCGCGAGCTGATCGAGCGCAATTGGCTGCCGCGACTGGAAGCGCATCGCCCCCAGATGATTTTCGTCAGTGCCGGCTTTGACGCCCACCGCGACGACGACCTGGGTCAGCTGGGTCTTGTCGAAGACGACTACGCCTGGATCACCCGCCAGTTGCGCGACGTGGCCGACCGCCACGCCAAGGGCCGCATCGTGTCGTGCCTGGAGGGGGGCTACAACCTTCACGCCCTGGCGCGCAGCGTGGAAGCCCACGTGCGCGCGCTGGCCGATCTGTGAGTGCGACGCGCATGGGCGCGTTCGGGAGTACGTCATGAGCACGGTGCCGCAGACCCCATCCGGCCAAACACACGAGGTGCTGCTGCGCGAACGGGACGCGCGCGGCGTGATCACCTTGACGATGAATCAGCCTGACCAGTACAACGCCCTGGGTGACAAGATGCTGGCCGCCTTGCAGACCGCATTGGATGGTGTGGCCGCCGATCCGGGCGCACGCGTGCTGGTGATCGCTGCGCGCGGCAAGGCCTTCTGTCCAGGACACAACCTCAAGGAAATGCTGGCAGAGCCGTCGCTGGCAGCCCACCAGGAGCTGTTTGCTCGCTGCAGCCGCATGATGCTGTCGGTGCAGAACCTGCCCATTCCCGTGATCGCACGGGTGCAGGGCATCGCGACGGCGGCGGGCTGCCAGTTGGTGGCCCAGTGTGACCTGGCCGTGGCCTCGTCGCAGGCGCGTTTTGCCGTCAGTGGCGTCAACCTGGGCTTGTTCTGCTCGACGCCCAGCGTGCCGCTGTCGCGCAACCTGTTGCCCAAGCACGCCCTGGAGATGTTGTTCACCGGCGAGTTCATCGATGCGCCGACGGCCCTGGCGCAAGGCCTGGTCAATCGAGTGGCGGAACCCGAGGATCTGGACCTCGAAATATCAAAACTAATAGCAAAGATCATTGACAAGCCGCGCGCTGCGCTTGCATTTGGCAAGAAATTGTTCTACCAGCAGCGCGAGCTGGGCGTGGCAGCCGCCTACCAACTGGCCGGCCAGACCATGGCGCTCAACATGGCCGATGCGTGTGCGCTCGAAGGCGTGCAGGCCTTTGTCGACAAGCGCAGCCCAAGCTGGCCCGATGCGGTGGCGCGTGATGCGCAGGGCGGGGAGGGGCCGGGCACCGCGGAGGGCGCGTCGAAATGATCGATCGCTGGCGCGGGTGGTTCACCGCCGCGGGTGCCACCGAGGCCGCGGTCGTTGTGGCCTGTCTGGTCGCCAACTACCTGGTGCTGCGCCTGGTGGCGGGGCGCCGCGACGCCACGACATCCTCGCTCTGGTTGGGCCGTGCCGTGATCGACGGCGTGCTGTTTCCCTTGTTTGGCTTGGCCGCGGTGTATGCCGCGGGCCTGGCCTTGGGCATGTTGCCGCGGGGGGCGGGTGTGATGCGGGTTGCACTCCCGCTGCTGGCCTCGCTGGCCGCCATCCGTTTTGTGGCCAAGGTGCTGGCGCTGGCCTTCCCGGCCTCGACCGCGGCGCGTCAGGCCGAGCGCCTGTTTTCCTGGTTGGCCTGGGGCGCGGCAGGGTTGTGGATCACGGGTGTGTTGGCGCCCATGCTGGCCGAGCTCGATTCGATGCAGATCCCCTTGGGCAAGTCGCGGGTCAGCCTGCTTGAGGTGCTTAATGGGGTTCTGCTGTCGGGTCTGGTCCTGGTGGGGGTGCTGTGGATCTCCGCTCTGATCGAGCAGCGCCTGTTGCGTGACTCGGTCAGCGATCTGTCGCGCCGCAAGATCGCGGCCAACGCCTTGCGCGGCGTGTTGCTGCTGTTGGGCCTGTTGCTGGTGCTCACGGCCATCGGTGTCGACCTGACGGCCCTGTCGGTTCTCGGCGGTGCCTTGGGGGTCGGGCTGGGCCTGGGCCTGCAGAAGCTGGCGGCCAACTACGTGAGCGGCTTCGTGATCCTGGCCGAACGCTCGGTGCGCATCGGTGATCTGGTGCGCGTCGACGGCTTCGAGGGGCGGGTCGAGGACATCAAGACGCGCTACACCTTGATTCGGGCCCTCAATGGGGTCGAGTCCATTGTGCCCAACGAAAAGCTCGTGAGCGAGCGCATCGAGAACCTCTCCCTGGCGGATCCACGCATCCTCTTGACGGTGTCCGTGTCGGTGGCGTATTCAAGCGACACGGATCAGGTGGTTGCGCTGCTGGAGTCCTGTGTGCGCGACACCCCACGGGTGCTGGCCGATCCGCCACCGTCGGCTCGGCTGCTGCAACTGGGTGCCGACGGACTGGAGTTTGCGGTCTATTTCTGGATCGACGATCCCCAGAATGGCCGGCAGAACGTCTGTTCGGATGTGAACCTGCGCATCCTCAAGGCCTTGAACGCGGCGGGCATCGAGATCCCGTTTGCGCAGCGTGTGCTGCACGTGCACAACATGACAAGCTTTCCGGCGGCATCTGCGCCGCCTGCTTCACCAGCGCCGTTTACTTCATCAACGAAGGCAACCACAAACTGAGCTGCGGAAACGCCAGCAGCAATCCCAGCGCCACCACGAGGGTGGCCACGAAGGGCCAGCAGCCGCGGAAGATGGCACCGAGGCCGACGCCAGGCAGCAGGGAATTGAGCACAAAGAGGTTCATGCCCACCGGCGGTGAAATCAGGCCGATCTGCACCACCATCACGATCAGCACACCGAACCAGATGGGATCGAAGCCAAGGCCGACCACAATGGGAAAGAACAGCGGGATGGTGAGCAGCACCATGGTGAGTTCTTCCATGACGGTGCCCAACAGCACATAGATGAGCATCATCGCGCCGACGATCATCACGGGTGACAGTTGCAGGTGGGTGATCCAGGTGCGCAGGTCACCCGGCAGGGAGGTGAAGTTGACGAAATTGGCGAACACCGTGGCTGCAATCAGCAAGGTGAACAACATCGCCGTGGTGCGTGCCGACTCGACCAGCACCGCATAGATGATGCGCCAGGTCAGGCGCCCGCGCGCCAGCGCAAACAGGAAGGCGCCGGCGGCGCCGATGCCTGCGCCTTCGGTGGCCGTGAAGACGCCCCCGTAGATGCCGCCCAGCACCACGAACACCAGCACCAGCACCCCCCAGATCCCGCGCAAGGCCGCCCAGCGCTTCGACCAGGTGCTGCGTTCGCCGCGGGGGGCATGTTCCGGATCGTGCAGGGTCATAAGCCACACGGTGAGCATCAGCAGCCCGGCACTCAACAGGCCTGGCAGGACACCGGCTGCAAACAATTTGCCGATGTGGGTTTCGGTGACGATGGCGTAGATCACCATGATCGTGGACGGCGGAATCATGATGCCCAGCGTTCCGCCCGAGGCCATCACCCCGGTGGACAGCGAGTCGCTGTAGCCCAGGCGCTTCATTGAGGGGTAGGCCACCTTGCTCATCGTGGCGGCGGTGGCAATCGACGACCCGCAGATTGCGCCAAAGCCCGCACAAGCGGCGATGGTGGCGTGTGCCAATCCCCCACGAAAATGCCCGATGAAGGAATAGGCTGCGTGGAACAATTCGTGTGCCAGGCCCGCCCTTGCGACGAAATTCCCCATGAGGATGAACAAGGGAATGACGGAAAGCGTGTAGGCAAACCCCGTTTCGTAAACGACCTGCGCCAGACCGGCGAAGGCCGGGGTCCAGCCGCGCGTGAGGCCCACACCCACCACCCCCACCAAGCCCATCGCAAAGGCCAGCGGCACACGCAGCAAGGCCATCACGAAGATGGCGGCAAATCCCAGCAAGGCGGCGGTCATGGGCCGATCCCCGCGGGGGTGGCTGGCGTGCGACGGGGGCTCAAAGCGCCACCCCGCTGCCGTCGTCTGCACTTGGACGCGGGTCCTGTTGCAGCAAGGCCAGGTGTGCCAGCGACGTCAAGGCGGCCATGACACTCATGCCGTAGAGAAACGGTGCCTTGGGAATCTTCAACTGTGCCGAGGTCTCGCCGTTGGCCAGGAACTGTCCTGCAGCTTCCCACATCACCCAGGCCAGGCCGAGCAGCATCGCGGCACACAGCAGGTGCACGATACGGTGTTGCCATCGGCGCAGGGCGGCGGGCAGGCGGTCGTCCAGCGAATCGAAGACCACATGCTCGTCGTGCCGTGACACCATGGGCAGCGCAGCGAAGATCACCACCACCATCAGCATCTCGGTGAGCTCCAGCGAGCCCGGGATCGAATTCGACAGCAACTTGCGGCCGCCGACGTCGAAGAAGGTCAGGGCCATGATGGCGAACAACGCCGTTGCCGACAGCGCGCCGCTGAGGATTTCGAGGGGTTTGTTCACGGTCACAAAAAAAAGGGCCCCATGTTGCCATGAGGCCCTGCTGTCAGGCTGTGGAAACTACTTGGATTGCTTGGCGATCTCGGCGCGGAACTCGGCCAGCACCTTGGCAGCGTCTTTCAGGCCCTTGGCCTCGGCTTCCTTCACCCATTTGGCTTCCAGTGCCGAGGTGCGCGACTTGACATCGGCCACAAACGCGGCGTCGGCTTTCACCATCTGCACGTTGTTGGCTTGCATCAGCGCCAGACCCCGGCGATCCACCTTGTCCCAGTTGCGGCCAATGATGCGGGCGTAGGTTTCACCGGCAATCGCATCAACAGCCTTTTTTTCGTCGGCGCTGAGCTTGTCGTAGCGCGACTGGCTCATCATCGCCACAAAGCTTGTGTTGTACAGGCCACCCGGGAAGAAGGTGGCGTGCTTGATGAGCTTGTCGATGCGAAACGACTCGGTCGACTCTGCGGGAAACAAAGTGCCGTCCATCACGCCGCCGGACAAAAGTTCGTACGATTCGGTCGCGGGTTTGAGCGTGACGTTCATGCCCAGCGTCTTGGTGATCTCGTTGATCATGCCGCCGCCGATGCGCCATTTCAGGCCCGTCAGATCCTCCACCTTGGTCACGGGCTTCTTGGTGTTGAACACGATGCCCGGGCCGTGCGTG
>CAYNWR010000017.1:4240-15499 GCA_964400915.1 uncultured Burkholderiaceae bacterium | reverse complement strand
GGTCCACCGCCAGGCCGTCGGTGCGGAACTTCAGGCCTTTGAGCTGCGACACGTTGGCCACAGGCTTCTTGAACCAGCCCAACGGCTGCGTGGGCATGGGGCCGTACAGGTAGGACACCACGTCAACGTTGATCGACTTGTAGATCTCGTCCAGCAGGGCCTTGCCGCCGCCGTAGTAGTGCCAGGACAGCAGCATGTTCGGGTCCATGCCGTAGCCGGGGCCCGATCCCCAGAGGGCCAGGGCCGAATTCTTGCCGTAGTGGTACGCCACCACACCGTGGCCACCGTCGAGCGTGCCTTTGGCAACGCCCTCCAGCAACTGGAAGGCCGGCACCACGGCACCAGAGGGCAACACCTCGATCTTCAGGCGGCTGCCCGCCATGTCGTTGACCTTCTTGGCAAAGTCGTTCGCGTACTCGTGGAAGATGTCCTTGGCCGGCCACGTGCTCTGGAACCGGAGCGAGGTGGTTTGGGCGTTGGACACCATGGGCACCGACATGGCGCCCGCTGCAAGCGCTGCGCCTTTGAGCAGGCGGCGGCGTGGGGTGGTTGGCTTGGACATTTGTTTGTGTCTCCGGTGAATCGTCAGTGGTTCGGGCGGATTGCCCGGTCGGCCCTTTGGACGGGATTCAAAAGCATAGTGCGAATTGCACTTTCCCGCACGCGCGCCTGGTCCGGCGGCTGCAGGGTTTTCACCGACCCTGTCGGTACACGGGTGCTGCCCCGATGCAGAATGCTCAGGGCCCTCAGGCTGCACGGAAGCCTGCGCGGCGCCATCAGCGCTTCAGTACCAACCACAACAGGAGAAGACGAACATCATGCAACGCCGCAAATTCTTTGAAAACACCGCTCTCATGTCCACCGGTGCCGTGGTGGGTTGCGCCGCGCCCGGTGTCGCGCAGCGCACCGTGCGCACACCATTCGACGTGCAACAGGCGTTGCTGCCGGTGGTCGGCAGTGACGAGATGTTTCCAGTGCGGCGCATCTATTGCATTGGGCGAAACTACCGCGCCCACGCCATCGAGATGGGTTCCAACCCGGATCGCGAGCCGCCCTTCTTTTTCCAGAAGCCCACCGATGCCATTCAGTTCGTGGCGCCCGGCACCGTGGCCGACCATCCCTATCCCTCGCTGACCCGCAACTACCACTACGAGGCCGAACTGGTGGCTGCATTGGGCAAGGGTGGTCGCAACATTTCGGTGGCGCAGGCGCTGGATCACGTCTGGGGCTACACCCTCGGCCTGGACATGACCCGCCGTGACCTGCAGCGCCGCATGGGGGACGAGAAGAAGCCCTGGGAAATCGGCAAGAGCTTCGACCACTCTGCGCCCATCGGTCCCCTGCACAAGGTGGCGCAGACGGGGCACTTCACCCGCGGGGCCATCTGGCTCAAGGTCAATGGCGTCACAAAACAGAACGCGAACCTGAACCAGATGATCTGGTCCGTCGCCGAGCAGATCAGCAAGCTGTCGGAGGCCAACGAGCTGTTCCCCGGCGACATCATCTACAGCGGAACACCCGAGAACGTCGGACCGGTGGTCAAGGGAGACGTGATCGAGATGCACATCGACGGCCTGCCCAATCTGTCGGTGAAGATCGTCTGATCGCCCCGAGCGCACCTGCCAGATGCCCCGGATACGCAATCCTTGAGCTTTTGTCCTGCCAGCGAGCGTCAGATCTAACACATTTGCTATTTTTTATGTCGTCCGTACATCAACCGCTGCGCCTGTTCGACGAAGCTTCGGGCACCTGCACCTACCTCCTGATCGACGAGGCCACACGCGAAGCTTTGATCATCGATCCCGTCGATTCGCAGATCGAGCGCGATCTGGCGGTGTTGCGCGAGCGCGATGTGCGCCTGGCGTGGTCGGTGGAAACCCATGCCCATGCCGACCATGTGACAGCGGCTGGGCAATTGGCTGAGCACGCCGGTGCCCACACCGCAGCGCCCGCGGGTTGTGGCATCGGCACGGTCAGCCGCCTGTTGCAGGATGGCGAGGCGCTGAACTTTGGCGGCGAGACCCTGATCGCCATCCACACACCGGGACACACAGCGGGCAGCATGTGCTATCGGTGGCGCCAGCATCTCTTCACTGGTGACACCCTGTTGATCGGCGGTTGTGGCCGCACCGATTTCCAATCCGGCAGTGCCGAGGCCCTGTACGACAGCATCACCCAGCGCCTGTTCACCCTGCCCGATGAGACGATCGTCTGGCCAGGACACGACTACCGCCAGCAGATGTCCAGCACGATCGGCGCCGAGCGCCAGGGCAATCCACGCCTGGCAGGCCAAACTCGCGCGCAATTCGTCGAGCTCATGGCCCAGCTCAAGCTTGCGCGGCCCGCGCGCATGGATGAAGCCGTTCCGGCCAATTTGCGGTCCGGGCTGCGCCACGATGCCGATGCGATGGACGTTGACGGCATCCGCAGTGCACAGGGATATGCCGGCGACCTGAGGCCCGAATTGGCCTGCAACTGGTGGCAGCGAGGCGAGGCGGTGCTGGTGGATGTGCGCACCGACGCCGAGCGCGAATGGGTCGGGTTTGTCCCGGGCGCTGCAGCGGTTGCCTGGAAACAATGGCCCGGCATGGCGCTGAACGCAGGCTTTGACACCGCGATCCGATCGGTGGCCGGTGATCCACCCAAGCCCTTGCTGCTCATGTGCCGCAGCGGCGTGCGTTCGATTGCTGCCGCACGGCGCGCCACCGAATTGGGTTTGGTGGCCTACAACATCCTCGAAGGCTTTGAGGGCGACCCCGACGATCAAGCCCATCGCGGTCGCCAAGGCGGCTGGCGCAAGCGCGGCCTGCCCTGGCGGCAGAACTGACCCGCGCAACCATCGCGCGCGCCCGTCGGCTGTGCGCGATGGACTTCGTCATCCAGGCACAAGCCTTTCGTCGAAAGACCGCGAACACCCGTCGATACCACACGCTTTTCCACCCAATGCCCACCCCCGTTCACCTCTAACTTTGCGTCCTATGCAAAGCGCCACCGGCAGGCGCCTTGTGCAACAAAAAGGTCAAGCCGGGTGGGTCTACAGGGAGCTCGGTGCGGCCATGAGAGGTTTCGCATGGGCGATAGGGAAACAAGCGACGAGGTCTGCCGGGTCGATCCACCGATCTCGGAGCGGCTTCGTGCGCGCATTGATCGGGATTTTGACCGGCGCTGGTCCCAAACCTGGGGCGGGCGTTTCATCCTGCATGGGCGCACGGCACCCAACGACAGCGTGCGTCTGGACGGCAACGACTACCTGGGCCTTGCCGGGCATCCCGACATCGTGGCGGCACAGGTGGATGCCCTGCGCAAGCACAGCGGCGGTGTCATCCAGTCCGGTGCCTTCTTGCACGGCGCCACACCCGCCCACCAATTCGAGCAGGAATTGGCTCAATGGTTGGGCAAGGAGGACGGCTACCTGTGCCAGTCGGGCTACGCAGCCAACCTCGGGCTGATCCAGGCCATCGCCGACGCAGAGACGCCGGTGTATGTGGACAGCCTGGCGCATATGTCGTTGTGGGAAGGCGTGCGGGCTGCCCGGGCAATTGGACATGCCTTTCGGCACAACGACCCGGATCACCTGAACCGCCTGATGCAAAGACATGGCCCTGGCCTGGTGATCGTTGACTCGGTCTACAGCACGCACGGATCGCTATGCCCGCTGGTGGACATGGTGGACGTGACCGAGCGCCATGCGGGAATGATCCTGGTGGACGAATCGCACTCCCTGGGGACTCATGGCCCGGACGGTGCCGGACTTTGCGCGCAAATGGGCGTCACCCACCGGGTGCACTTCATCACCGCAAGCCTGGCCAAGGCCTTTGCCGGGCGAGCGGGCTTTTTCACAATGCCCCGTTCACTGCGGTACTACACCCTGTCAGAGAGTTTTCCAAACATCTTCAGCTCCTGCCTGTTGCCTCATGAAGTGGCGGGTCTGTCGGCCACCTTGGCCATCGTTCGCGATGCGTCCGCTGAACGGGCGCGCCTGCACCGCCACGCGCGCAACCTGCGCGAGGCCTTCGCCGATGCGGGCTACCCGGTGGCCAATGGATGCGAGCAGATCATTGCCCTGGAGGCTGGTCCGGAGCCCGAGACGATGCGCCTGCGCGACCACATGGAAAACGAAGGGGTGATCGGCGCCATCTTCTGTGCACCGGCGACCAGCCGCAACCGCTCGCTGCTGCGCCTCACGGTCAGTGCGGCGCTGACGGACGCGGAAATTGGACACGTGGTGCGCGCCGCCCGGCGTGTGGCCGAGCGCGTGCAGCCCTGGAACTGGCCCTGTGCCCGGCGTCAGCCTTCCACGGCGCGCTCGGGCTGCGAGCTCAACCAGGCGTCGTAGCTGGTCGCCGGCGCCAGCCGGCGGTCGTCCAGGTCGAAGAACGCGCCCAGCAGCGCTTCGTCCTGCCCAATCGGGAACGCCGTGGCCAGGCGCGGGGCCTGGGCCGACTCGCCCAAAGAGTTGCGCAAATCCAGATCGACCAACTGGCGGCCCTGGCGAATCTCCGCGAGCGCGCCAAAACTGGACACAGCGGCCTCGGCCATCTCGGCCAATTCCTCCAAGCCACCGGTCGGCTCCAGCTGCAACCACTGCACGGCGCCAGCTGCGGTGCGACCCAGCACACCAAAGGGTTCGCCGATCACGACATGCTCCACCCACCGATCGCCCAGGCGGCGCGCCAAGGCCGCACCGACACCGGGCGCCCGCAGCAGGGCTTGTTGGTGCGGGGTGAGCGTGGCACGCCAGATCTGCGACTGGCGTCCCCCGGCTTGTGTCTGCAGGCGATTGACCGTCTCGGCAATATGCTGCGCGATGTCGGGCGTCTGCTTAGGGAGAAACTGATGGATCCAGCCCTCGTTGAACGCGCGGACCGCCAACTGCTCGTCGGCTTGCCCGGTGAGCAGCACCCGCATGCCTGGCCAGTCGCCCAGCACCTGCAACACCTGCAGGCCATTCATTGCGGGCATGTTGTAGTCCAGCAGCAGCACCTGCGGATGGCCATAGCGCTGCGGACCGAGTGACCAGTGATCCAGGATCTGGGGCACCAGTGCCGTCTGATCGCGGCGCCAGCGCGTGATAATCGCCTGCTGTGCGGCGGCGTCGGTGTCCCAGTGGGCATGTTCGCCGGCCAGTGCATCGAGCATGTCGCGCGGATGCAGAAACAGACGCACGCACCAGTGCCGCGGCAGCACCAGCGCCATCATGTCGAGGTAGTCCGGGTCGTCGTCGAGAAAGAAAACCATCCCCGGCGACTTGTAGTACGAAAAGCTCATGGCAAGTCTTTGTCGCGCCCCTTGGCATCGACCTTGGCTACTGCCCCCGAAAACCTGGGCCATCGGGTGTCGCCCGTCCAACTGGAACGGCATCACCCGGGGTCAGGCCTGTCTGGGCAGGTCAATTGTGAATGTCGCTCCCTTGCCAGGTTCAGACTTTACGCGAATTGACCCACGGGCGCCTTGTACAACTCTTTTGCAAAAAGCGAGCCCAAGCCCGTGCCCGCTGCCGCGGTCCGTCGAGAAAAACGGCTCGAACAATTGACGCTGGACCGTCAGTGCAATGCCCTTGCCCTGATCGATCACCTCGATGCGACCACGGCGGCCGGTGGTCGCCACACGCAGAGTGAGATCGCCGGGCTTGGCTGCCTGGCCTTTCGACGCCAGGGACTTGAGGGCGTTCTTCATGAGGTTGTCGATCACCTGGGCGAACAGTTCGGGTGAGCCTGAAAAGCGAAAATCCTCGTCGATCTGGATCACCACCGCCTTGGCGTCGCGTTCACTGCGCCAGGGATACTGGGCCACGCATTGGCGCACGAGCTCGCTGGCGGTGATCGACTCGTCGTGGTCGGGAAGCCGCAAGAGGCGCGCGTTGATGATCTGGGTGTCGATCTGCCGGTTCATCAGGCGCACCACGTTTTGCAGTCGCTGCGACAGGGGTTTGAGGCCCAGAGGCGGCGCATCGGCTGGCCGTGCGGCTTCCAGATTGACCAAGGCCTCTCCCACCAGCGACACCGTGGCCAGCGGCGTGCGCAGCTCGTGCGCCATGATGCCCATGGTGGCCAGGGTGTCGGTCAGGTGAACGCGGCGCAGGTTGGCGGATGAGAATCCGAGGGTCACGGCCGTGGTCCACGCGAACGCGACGACCACCAGATCGGTCTGCGCGTGTTCGGCCGTCCAGGGCGGCACCTCGGGGCCAAAGATCAGGAAGAGGATGAAGGCCACCAGCCAGCCGGTGATCAGCCCGATGGTGGCCAGGCGCCAATCGACCGCATGGTAGTAAATGAACACGGCGGCCACCATGCTGGCCAGCCAGACCGTGTTGCCGCAATTGACCAGGTACATCCAGCCGAAGAACACGGGCAATTGCACCCAGCAAAAGACATTGAACGCCAACTTGACGCGGCGCGAGTCCAGCGGCAGTTCGCCCAGACCACCGATCAGCGGGACGGCGCAGGCCGCCAGCAACAGGCGCAAGCCCAGGCTTTCCCAGTGCTGTGGCAGCACGTAGGTCCACAACACATTGAACAGCGGGTGGCCAAGGCACAGAAAGATGCCGATCCAGCGCAGGCGCCAGCGCGACGGGTGCAGGATGGGCTCCAGCGGCGCGTCGATGACACCGTCGCGCACGGTGCGCTTGACGTGGGACCAACCATTGGCCTGGGCGCTGTCGCCCGGATGGCTGGAGCCTGAGGGGCCGGTGGCCATGCGGGTCAGTTCAGGCCGGGACGGCGTTCAAGCAGCCCAGCCGCAGCGATCTCATAGGCCCGCGCCAGGCGCAACAGCTCCCAGTCACCGCGTGGCCGACCCATGAGTTGCAGGCCACAGGGCAGGCCGCCGCCGGGGCCACCGAAACCCGCCGGCACGCTGATGGCCGGCAAGCCGCCGAAGGTGGCGTAGATCGTTGCCTCCATCCATCGGTGGTAGGTGTCCATGCGCCGCCCGGCCAGCTCTGTGGGCCAACGCAGCGCGACGTCAAAGGGCCAGCATTGGGTGACCGGCAAGGCCAGCACGTCGAAGCGCTCGAAGAGACGCAACAAGTCGTTGAAGTAGCTGCTGCGGATGTTGGCCGCCTGCATAAGGCTTGGGCCGGTCAGCGTCATCGCCTGCTCGATTTCCCAGATCGCCTCGGGCTTGATCTGCGCGCGGTTTTCCGGACGCTCGTACAGCGGCGCCAGCCGGCCGAGTGTCAAAGCCTGCCGCCAGGTCAACCAAGCAGCCCAGATCTCTGCAGGGGGCATGCCAAAGCGCGTGGGTTCGATCGCGCAGCCCAGCTCGCCCAGGCGATTCAAGCCCTGCTCGCAGGTGCTGAGGATGCCTGGCTCGGTGGGCAGGTGGCCTTCCAGGTCGCCCAGCCATCCCACGCGCACCGTGTGGGTGTCCAGACCGTCAAGCGGGCCGTCAAAGCGCGCGCCGTCGTCCAGCGACAAGGGCGCGCGCGGGTCGTATCCACTTTGGGTGTGCAGCATCATGGCCAGGTCGGCCACGCTGCGGGCCATCGGGCCGTCGGTGGCCAGCTGCGACACCCAGATGTCCAGCGCACCCGTCGATGGCACCCGCCCGTAGCTTGGGCGCATCCCGAAGACATGGTTCCAGGCGCCCGGATTGCGCAAACTGCCCATGAAGTCGCTGCCGTCGGCCACGGGCAGCATGCGGGTCGCCAGCGCCACCGCCGCACCGCCGCTGCTGCCGCCGGCCGTCCGCCTGGTGTCCCAGGGGTTGAGCGTGGCACCGAACACCTCATTGAAGGTGTGCGAACCCAACCCGAATTCGGGAACATTGGTCTTGCCGATCACGAAGGCACCTGCGGCTTTCACGCGGGCCACGGCCAGGCTGTCCTGCGTGGGCATGAAGTCGCGCGTCAGCGGCGAGCCCGACGAGGTGGGCAGGCCCACGGCGTGGGCCAGATCCTTCACGGCCTGGGGCATGCCGTGCATCCAACCGCGCGACGACCCGGCGGACAGCTCGGCGTCGAAGCGGCGGGCCTCGGCCCGCAAGTCGTCGGCCGGGCGCAGGCTCACGATCGCGTTGACTTGGGGATTGACCGCAGCGATGCGCGCCAGGTAGGCGTCGAGCACCTCCACACACGAAACCTGGCGCGACTGGATCGCACGCGACAACTGCAGGGCACTCCAGTCGGTGATGGTGTTGCTGGCGTTCATACGGCTATATTGCTCGGATCTGTGGTGCGGCCGACATCGTACCCACACCCGAGGAGACGCCCGAAGTGACCACCCGCCGCACCGACCGCCACGAACTGGCCGAATGCACCGCCACCGAGCTGCTGGCGCTGTACCGCAGCCGCCAGGCTTCGCCCGTTGAAGCCCTCAGCGCCATCTTCGGACGCATCGACCGGCACAACGAACAACTGCGAGCCTATTGCCTGGTGGCGCCCGAGCTGGCCGCCAAAGCAGCCATGGAAAGCGAGGCGCGCTGGCGGCAGGGGCAGCCCAAGGGGCCGCTCGACGGCGTTCCCGTGTCGGTCAAGGATCTGCTGCTCACACAAGGCATGCCCACCGTTCGTGGCAGCCGCACGGTGAACCCGCAGCAGGCCTGGGACGTTGACGCACCTTCGGTGGCCCGCCTGCGCGAGGCCGGCGCGATCATCCTGGGCAAGACCACCACGCCCGAATTTGGCTGCAAGGGCGAGACCAATTCGCCACTGACCGGCATCACCCGCAACCCGTGGCGGCTCGATCGCACGCCGGGTGGCTCGTCTGGCGGCACCGCCGCGGCCGTCGCTGCGGGCATGGGGCCGATGGGGCTGGGCACCGACGGCGCCGGCTCGGTGCGCATCCCTGCTGCCTTCTGTGGCAATTTCGGGCTCAAGCCGAGCTTCGGGCGCGTGCCGGCCTTTCCCCTGTCGCCCTTTGGTACGGTGGCCCACGTGGGACCCCACACCATGGGCGTCGCCGATGCCGCGTTGATGATGAACGTCATCAAGCAGCCCGATGCGCGCGACTGGACAGCCCTGCCTCCCGACACCAGCGACTACACCGTGGGCCTGAACGACGGCGTGCGAGGCCTGCGCGTGGCGTACTCGCGCACCCTGGGATACGCGCGCAGCGTCGATCCCCAGGTGGCGCAAGCCGTGGACCGTGCGGCGCAGGCCTTTGTGGACCTGGGTGCCCACGTCGAAGCCGTCGACCCAGGGTTCGAGGATCCACTGGACATCACCACGGGCCTGTGGTTTGCCGGGGCCTGGGCCCTGTGGAGTGCGCTCAGCGCCGAGCAGCGCGCCGTCACCGATCCAGATTTCCAGGCCGAGGCGGCATGGGGCGAACGCATGGGCCTGCTCGACGTGCATCGCTTGAACATGCGCCGCGGCGAACTGGGCAGCCACATGCGGCAGTTCATGACCCGCTACGACCTGCTGCTGACACCCGCTGTGGCCGTCACCGCGTTCGAGGCAAAGCCCGCCGGGCACACACCGATGGATCCCCAGACCATGCTGGGCTGGACCCCGTTCTCCTACCCGTTCAACCTCACCCAACAACCGGCGTGCACCATTCCGTGTGGCTTGTCCGATGAAGGCCTGCCCATCGGTCTGCAGATCGTCGGCCCCATGTTTGGCGACGCCCTGGTGTTGCGTGCCGCCAGGGCCTACGAGAGCGTGCGGCCCATCGAGCGCCCAGCGTTCGGGAAGGCATGAGCACCGCCGGGCCGCCCCAAGGTGCGCCCCCCCGTGGGGGGCAGCGAGCCACGCGCAGCGGGGAGCGTGGGGGGGGCGCATGAGCACCGCCGGGCCGCTGCTGGCCGTTGACATCGGCAACACGCGCCTGAAGTGGGCCTTGTACGAAGCGGGTGTGCCCGGTGCCTCGGTGCTGGCCTCGGGTGCCGAATTCCTGGAGCAGATCGACACCCTGGCCGATGGCGCCTGGAGCCAGTTGCCCTGTCTGCCCACGCGCATGATCGGTTGCATGGTCGCTTCAGATGCGATCCGCCAGCGGGTGCAGGAGCAGATGGAAGGCCTGGGCGATCTGATGCCCTCCTGGGTCGTGGCCAGCGCTCAGGAGGCCGGCCTGGTGAATCGCTACGACCATCCGGCGCGCCTGGGGGCCGATCGGTGGGTGGCCATGATTGGTGCCTGGCATCGCCAGCAGCGCCGCGCGCCGGGCCAGGCGCCGCGGCCCATGGTGGTCGTGCTGGTGGGCACGGCCGTGACGGTCGAAGCCATCAGCGATCAGGGAGAGTTCCTGGGGGGATTCATCCTGCCCGGACACGGCATCATGCTGCGTGCGCTCGAGCAGGGCACGGCCGGCTTGCGGGTTCCCACGGGCGAGGTGCGCCCTTTTCCCACCAACACCAGCGATGCGCTCACCAGCGGCGGCACCTACGCCATCGCTGGCGCCGTGGAGCGCATGGTGCTGCACCTGCGCGAGCGCTGTGGGGCAGAGCCAGCCTGTGTGATGACGGGGGGTGCCGGCTGGAAGATGATGCCGGTGATGCGGGCTCCCTTCGAGCTGGTCGAAGGCTTGATCTTCGATGGCCTGCTCGAGATTGCGTCGCGACGCGATGCCAGCCTGTCGATGCACCAGCCGAAGACTGCTTGAGATCAGGCACCCGCCGACATATGGAACCCATCACGCCATCCGCACCCAGTGCCACCAGTCTGGCAGCGACCCCGTTTATCGACAGCGACCATCCCCACGTGATCGCCTTCGCAAAGGAGCACGCTCGGGGTTCGAACGATCGCGAGCGAGCGGTGGCGCTGTACCACGCGGTGCGCGACGGTTTTCGGTACGACCCCTATCGCTTCGACCTCAGTGACGCGGGCATGCGTGCCAGCACCACCGTGCAACTGGGCTTTGGCTGGTGTGTGCCCAAGGCGGTGTTGCTGGCTGCCGTGTGCCGCGCCAGCGGCATCCCTGCGCGGCTGGGCTTCGCCGATGTGCGCAACCACCTGTCGACCGAGCGCATGCGCCAGACCATGAAGACCGATCTCTTCATCTGGCACGGCTACACCGACATCTGGCTGGACGGCGACTGGCGCAAGGCCACGCCGGCTTTCAACCTGTCGCTGTGCGAGAAGTTCGGTTTGCTGCCGCTGGAGTTCGATGGTGTCCATGACTCCATCTACCACCCCTTCGACCGCAGCGGTCAGCGCCACATGGAGTACGTGCGCCAGCGCGGCAGTTTTGACGATCTGCCCCTGACGCAGATCCGGATCGACTTCGACGACGTCTATGCCGGCTGGGTGGGCGGCGACCGCCTCGCCAGCCCGCAGACCACGGGGCAGGCCGACTTTCTGGCCGATGTCGAACGCGAGAC
>CAYNWR010000017.1:0-4140 GCA_964400915.1 uncultured Burkholderiaceae bacterium | reverse complement strand
TTGAATTCGGGCCAGTTGTCGATGTTGTCAAGGTACACACGCACCTGCACCAGCCGCTCGATGCGGCTGCCCGCACCTTCCAGTGCGGCCTGGACATTGGCCAGGGCCTGGCGCGCCTGATCGGCAAACGAGGCGCCGATCAATTTGTCGCCCGCGGGGCTGATGGGCAATTGACCTGAAACGTAGACAAGCCCACCGGCCACCACCACATGGCTGTAGTGCCCTCCGGGTTTGGCCAGGCTGGCCGGATTGAGTTGCTGCATGGCTTGGGTCCTCACCATCCATAAAAGCGCGGCCAGGCCTGGATCGAACCGTCCGCAGCGAGCGCGTGGTAGCTTGGAAACTGGGCACCGGTGGCGCAGGCATGGTTGGGCAGGATGCGAACCAGGGTGCCCAGCGGCAAGCGTTCGGCGATGGCCCCATCGACCGCGCCCACCCGCCCCAGGATGCCGTGCTCCTGATTGGCGCTGAGCATCGCATATCCCTCCAGGGGTTGACCATCCGCCGTGCAGACCTGCCCGTAGTGGAAATCGCGGCGCTGCTTCTGGGTCCCTCGGTCGCGGCTCATCGCCATCCAGCCCGCATCGACAATCGCCCACCCTTTCTCCTGTTGATGGCCGATGACGGTGGCCAACACACTGAGGGCCAGCTCGTGGGGTGCACACACCCCAACGTTGAGCATCACCAGATCGAAGAACACATACACCCCCGCGCGCACTTCGGTCACCCCGTCCAGGTGCTCGGCCGACAAGGCCGTGGGGGTCGATCCCACGCTGACCACAGGGCAGTGCAGGCCCGCTGCGCGCAGGCGCTGGGCCGCCAGCACACAGGCCGAGCGCTCTTGCTCGGCCATGGCGCGCAAGGCATCGGGGCTGTCCAGGTCATAGCTGGACCCGGCATGGGTCATCACCCCGCCCAGCACCATGCCCCCACCCGCCAGCGCTCGACCGATCTCGATCAGGGCAGGGTCGTCTGCGCGCACGCCCGAACGGTGGCCGTCGCAGTCGATCTCGATCCAGACTTCGAAGCGATGCGCGTTTTCAGATCCAAAACGGGCGATGGCGATTGCAGACCGGACGCTGTCTGCTACTATTTTTATATCAGCCCCACGCTGGCTCATGGCCAGCACCTGGGGCAGCTTGGCCGGCACCATGCCCACGGCGTAGAGGATGTCGCGAACGCCGGCTGCAAGAAACTGCTGTGCCTCCTTCAGCGTGGACACCGTGATGCCACAAGCCCCGGCTGCCAATTGGGCGCGTGCCACGTCCACGCTCTTGGCGGTCTTGACATGCGGCCGAAACCGAACCCCCAGCGTGTTCATGCGCGATTGCATTCGCTCGATGTTGTGCTGCATGCGCGGCACGTCGATCACCGCCGCCGGCGTGGGCAGCAAGCTCAGGTTGTGCATCGGTGTCAATCCAGATATTCGACCCGTGGCGTCCGCCCGGATTCAACGAGTTGTCGCAACACTGTGTTGGCCAGCCGAGCGTAGCAGCTGATTGAGCGCCTCGGCCGCCGTGGCAGCACAGGGCAAAGCTGCAGGCCCGGGCGCGCCGCGCGTGCAGGCGCCTGCGCGCCGTGCGGTTCCTGCCGCTGCGTCAATCCAGTTGCAGGCCAATCTTTCGCGCCACCTCGCCCCACAGGCGCGAATCCCGCGCCAGCCGGGCTGCCGTGGCTTCGGGCGTGTCGGCCACCACCTCCTGATCGGTCAGGCGCAAGCGCTCGATCATGGCCGGCTGCCGCAGGGCTGCGGTGAACGCCGCGTGCATGGTGGCCACCCGCTCGCGCGGCACACCCCGGGGCGCGTACAACACCAGCGAGAACGTGGCATCAAAACCGCTGAAACCCGATTCCGCCACCGTCGGCACCGCCGGCAACAGCGACGAGCGCCTGGCACCCGAAACGGCCAGGGCCACCAGCTTGCCGCTCTGGATGTGCGGCAGCACGGTCGGCCCCGCGAGAAACCCGCAGTCCACCTGGCCGGCCATGACATCCTGGACCGCCGGAGCTGGTCCCTTGTACGGAATGTGATTGAGGTCGATGCCGGCGGTGGACTTGAACAGCTCGGTGCACAGGTGCCCGGGCGAACCCGCACCGCCGGAGGCATAACTCATGGGTTTTTGCTTGGCCAGTCGGATCAGGTCCTGAACCGTCTTGGCACCCGTCGACGGATTGCACACCAGGGTCTGGCTGAACGAGCTGGCACGCATCACCGCCTCCAGATCTTCGGGCTTGAATCCCAGGCGGGGATAGACGTGCGGGTTGACGGTGAGCAGGGTGTCGGTGGACCACAACCAGGTCTGGCCATCGGGTGCTGCGCGAGCGGCTTCCGCCGCGCCCAGGTTGCCGGCGGCCCCGGGCTTGTTGTCGATGACGATGGGGTGCTTGAGTTCCGCCAGCAGGCGCTCGGCGGCGGCGCGCAGCACGATGTCGCTTGGCCCGCCTGGCGGCAAGGGAACGATCACACGCACCGGCCGCTCGGGCCAGCTGCCCTGCGCATTCACCGAACTCACGCAGGCCGCCATCGCGGCTGCCAACCAATCGCGTCGATGCATGTCGTCTCCTTGTGGCTGTGGGTTGATCTGCGGGCGTGATTATGGGTCTTTGATTCAGTGCCATAACCATCCCAAACACCCGCCTGGATGAAGTGTTTTGAACAAATTAACCGTTTGCGGGCGCCACATGGCGCTGGGTAGCTTCTGTTTCAGGAGCGGTTGTGAAACAGCTGGTTGATGGATGCGCTGGGGGTGATGTCGGCAAACCCCGCAAAACTGCCCTGATCGGCCAGGGGCTGAGCGGCCCGCACCAATCCGGCCCAGGCCGCACGCGCCAGGCCGCCCCCCACCGACACGCGCCGCACGCCCCAGGCAGCCAGGTCGGCCATCGTGAAATCGGCGGGCCAGCTGATCACGACATTCAGCGGCTTGGGTGCCAGCGCCCGGGCCAATGCCAGGATGTGCTCGCGCGTGCGCACGCCGGGTGCGTACAGGCAATCGGCACCGGCGTTGGCATAGGCCTTCAGGCGCGTCACGGCCAGGTCGATGTCGGGTTGGCCCGTCAGGAAACATTCGCAACGCGCCACCAGCAGCGTGTCGCCGCCGGTGGCATCGATGGCCTGACGAGCCGCGCGCAGCCGCGCGATGGCGTCGTCGAGCGCAAACAGGGACTGGGTCGACCCATCGCCAGGGTTGACCGAGTCCTCGATGGACAGGCCCGCCACGCCGGTCTGCACGGCCAGGCGCACGTTCTCGCCCACCCCCCTTGCATCGGCGGCAAAGCCGTTCTCGAAGTCGGCGTTCATGGGCAAGTCCGTGGCGGCCACCATATCGTGCAGGTGCTGCAGCGCCATGTCCAGCGTGATGCGATTGTCCGCCCGGCCCTGGGCCCAGGCAAAGCCCGCGCTGGTGGTGGCCAGGGCCTTGAAGCCCAGGCTCTGCAGCAGCAGCGCGCTGCCAATGTCCCAGGGGTTGGGGATCGCAAAACAGCCGTGCTCGTGCAGCGCGCGAAAGCGGCGCCGCTTGTCGGCCACGCTGGGGCGTGATGGGGCAGACCCAGGCGGATGGGTGGTGTTGCTGGTGTTCATGGACACAACCATACAACGGTTGTGATGCGAGCGGGTGGCCACCGTGCGCTGACCTCGGCGTGTTCAAAAGGCTGGCATAGTTGGGTGTGGCCGACCGGGTTCTGGCGTGCACGCCGACGGTCAGGCGCCCACCCATCCCCGACTGCACCGTACACCTCGCAAGATGAACGCTGTGACCGCCTCCGAGCACCTCAACACACGAGCCCTGGCTCGCACCCTGGCCCGCAAATGGCCGTCCAGGCATCCGGACCGGTTGCAGCTGTATTCGCTGCCCACCCCCAACGGGGTGAAGGTGTCGATCATGCTGGAGGAGTGTGGCCTGGCCTACGAGGCACACTTGGTCAGCTTTGAGCGCAACGACCAGATGTCGCCCGAGTTCCTGGCGCTCAACCCCAACAACAAGATCCCAGCGATCCTCGACCCTAATGGGCCGGACGGCCAGCCGCTTGCCCTATGGGAGTCCGGCGCGATCCTGATCTACCTGGCAGCCCAAAGCGGGCGTTTCATGCCAGCAGACATTGCCCTGCGCTACGAGACCCTGCAGTGGCTGATGTTTC
>CAYNWR010000016.1:0-15701 GCA_964400915.1 uncultured Burkholderiaceae bacterium | reverse complement strand
AGCCCGAGAATCAGACGCTGGCGTCGATCACGTTCCAGAACTACTTCCGCCTGTACGACAAGCTGGCGGGGATGACCGGCACCGCGGATACCGAAGCCTACGAGTTTCAGGAGATTTACGGGCTCGAGACTATTGTCATTCCGCCCAACAAGCCCAGCCGTCGGGACGATCAACTCGATCGGGTCTACAAGACCAGCCAGGAGAAATACACAGCAGCTGTCGCCGACATTCGCGATTGTTACGAGCGCGGACAACCCGTGCTGGTTGGGACCACATCGATCGAAAACTCCGAATTGATCTCGCAGCTGCTGACCCGCGAGAAGCTTCCGCACCAGGTTCTCAACGCCAAGCAGCATGCACGAGAAGCTGAAATCGTGGCGCAGGCTGGCCGTCCGAAAATGATCACGATCGCGACCAACATGGCAGGGCGCGGGACGGACATTGTCTTGGGTGGCAATGTCGAAAAGGCCGTCGAGGCACTGCTGGCGGACACCTCACTTGATGAGGCCAAGCGGCAGGTCCGGGAGGAGGAACTGCGCGCCCAGTGGGCAATTGATCACGAGTTCGTCAAGTCGCAGGGCGGACTGCGAATTGTTGCGACCGAACGCCACGAGTCCCGGCGCATCGACAACCAATTGCGTGGTCGATCCGGGCGACAGGGCGATCCAGGTTCATCACGTTTCTTTCTCAGTCTCGACGATTCGCTTATGCGTATCTTTGCCGGTGATCGTGTGCGTGCGATCATGGACAGGCTCAAGATGCCCGAAGGCGAGGCGATCGAAGCCGGTATCGTGACGCGCAGCATCGAGAGTGCGCAGCGCAAGGTCGAAGCACGAAATTTCGACATTCGCAAGCAGTTGCTGGAGTACGACGATGTCTCCAATGATCAGCGCAAGGTGATCTACCAGCAGCGCAACGCGATCCTGGACGCCGATGCACTTGGAGCACAGATTGCTTCGCTTCGCGAAGGCTGTTTTGCCGATCTCGTTCGCCAACATGTGCCCGCCGAGTCGGTCGAAGAGCAGTGGGACGTTGCTGGACTGGAGCGCGCACTGTCCGACGAATGGCAGATCAACCTGCCACTGCAATCCGAGGTTTCCGCCGCAACGGCCATGTCGGACGAAGACATCCTGAGACGGGTCCTGGAAGCGGCTCACGCTGCATTTGCCGAGAAAGTCCAGTTGGTCGGCGAGGAACATTTCACCCAGTTCGAACGGATGGTGTTGCTGCAGACCATTGACGCTCGCTGGCGTGAACACCTGAGTGCGCTGGACTATCTGCGGCAGGGCATTCACCTGCGCGGCTATGCCCAAAAGCAACCCAAGCAGGAGTACAAACGCGAAGCCTTCGAGTTGTTCGGGCAACTGCTGGACATCATCAAGAACGAAGTCACCAAGATTCTCATGACTGTGCAGATTCAATCGCGTCAGCAATTGGATACGGCATCAGAAGACCTGGAGCGTCGGGCTGGTGCGATCAGCAACGTGACGTATACGGCGCCCACTGAGACAGGTGAGGCGCAGTCGACCCTGGACGCTGCGACGGTTGCCCGCAGGTCGGGCCCAACGGCGTCCGCCGCAGTTGTCGCAACTGGCGCGGTACCCCGTGTCGGGCGCAACGATCCTTGCCCCTGCGGCAGCGGAAAGAAATACAAGAACTGCCACGGCAAGCTCAATTGAACGAAGGAGCAGCACCATGCCGGTGAATCTTGCTGAACCCAGGCCAGAAGATTTGTTCGCGGTTGCCGGTGTGCGTTTGGGCGTCGCCGAAGCCGGCGTTCGCAAATCCAATCGCAAGGACGTCATGTTGATGTTGCTCGATCCGGGCGCTCAAGCTGCTGGCGTGTTCACCAAGAATCGATTCTGCGCCGCCCCTGTACAGGTCTGCCGCGAGCATCTCGCCAAGAGCGGCGGAAAATTGAGGGCGATAGTTGTCAACACCGGCGTCGCAAATGCCGGAACTGGCGAACAGGGCATGACAGCAGCCAGACAGACCTGTGCCGCACTGGCCGGGCAACTCGGCGTGGACGCGAACTTGGTGCTGCCGTTTTCGACGGGCGTCATCATGGAGCAACTGCCAGTCGAGCGAATCGTCAGTGCCCTACCGGCTGCCCAGCAGGCTGCCGCGGATCAGGGGTGGGCCCAGGCTGCCAAAGCCATCATGACCACCGATACCTTGTCGAAGGCCTGCAGCCGGCGCGTGCAGATCGGCGACAGCGTGGTCACGATCAGTGGCATGGCCAAGGGGGCCGGGATGATCCGCCCCAACATGGCCACGATGCTGGGCTTCGTTGCGACCGATGCCCGGATCGCGCCCCAACTGATGCAGGCGCTGGTTGCGCAGCTGGCTGACGAGAGCTTCAACGCCATCACCGTGGACGGCGACACGTCGACCAACGATTCGTTTGTACTGGTCGCGACCAACCAGGCCAAGCATCCCGAAATCGATCGGGTGACAACGCCGGAGTTTGCCCAGCTCTACGCCGGCTTGCGAGAGGTATCGCAGGCCCTGGCGCATGCCATCGTGCGCGACGCCGAGGGCGCGACGAAGTTCATCACCGTTCGGGTTGAGGGAGGGGGAACCGTCGACGAATGTCGAAAGGTTGCCTATGCGATTGGTCATTCGCCATTGGTCAAGACGGCCTTCTTTGCAAGTGACCCCAATCTTGGCCGAATCCTGGCAGCCGTTGGGTACGCCGGGATTGACGATCTGGACGCCTCCCTCATCGATCTGTATCTGGACGATGTTCACGTGGCCACGCACGGTGGACGGCACCCGGCTTATCAAGAGGCCGATGGTGCCAGGGTCATGGCCCAAAGCGAGATCCTTGTCAGGGTCGGTCTGGGGCGCGGCGACGCCGTTGCCACCATCTGGACCTGCGACTTCAGCCACGATTACGTCTCGATCAATGCGGACTATCGCTCTTGATGGTCCATCGACTGCCCAATTCGAACTGATGCCTGTCTCAATTGAACACCTCCTGGCGCGTGCCGAGGCACTGATCGATCGCATCGAATCCGTCCTGCCGCAAGCGCTCACAGCGCCCGATTGGTCTGCTGGCACCATTGCATGGCGCTATCGCAAGCGCAGCAGTGGCCACGGAACTTTGGAGCCGGTTCGACACGCTTCGGCTCTGCGGCTTGAAGCCTTGCGGGAAATCGATGGTCAAAAGGAAAAAATAGTCCGCAATACCCTTCAATTTGTTCAAGGCCGCATGGCCAACAACGTGTTGCTCACTGGTGCCAGAGGAACGGGCAAGTCGTCTCTCGTGAAGGCATGCCTGAACGAGTTTTCGCCGCAGGGTCTTCGCCTGATCGAAGTTGACAAGGCCGACGTGGTGGACTTGCCGGATATCGTGGATGTTGTGGCCGACCGTCCCGAGCGCTTTATCGTGTTCTGCGATGACCTGAGCTTTGACGAAGGCGAGGCGGGCTACAAGGCCTTGAAATCGATCCTGGATGGCTCGGTTTCGACGACCTCGGCGAACGTGTTGATCTACGCCACGAGCAATCGCCGTCACTTGTTGCCGGAGTACATGAAAGAAAACCTGAGCTATCAGCACACCGAAGACGGTGAGGTTCACCCCGGCGAAGTCGTCGAGGAAAAAATATCCTTGTCAGAACGGTTTGGGCTTTGGGTGAGTTTCTATCCGTTCAGCCAGGACGAATACCTGAGCATTGTCGATGAGTGGCTGAGAGCCTTCGACTGTGCGCCACAGGATATGAAATCCGTCCATGCCCAGGCGTTGGTGTGGTCACTGGAACGTGCGTCGCGAAGCGGCCGTGTGGCCTATCAGTTCGCGCGCGATTTCGCAGGACGGCAGGCACTTGGTTCCTGAAGAACGTTCGCCAAAGCCGGTGCTGGTTGCCGATGGGCATGTGCCGCGCGAGCACGCGAATCGTTCGATCACCGACGTGGCTGTGGGCATCCTGGTGCGTCGCGATGGATCTTTCCTGATGACCACCCGGCCGGCGGGCAAGGTCTATCCAGGCTACTGGGAGTTCCCAGGTGGCAAGGTTGAGGCCGGAGAAACCGTCGAGCAAGCTTTGCGTCGCGAATTGAACGAAGAACTGGGCATCGACATTCAGTCTTTGCAGCCCGTGCACCTAGAGCAGGTTGACTACCCACATGCGTTGGTGCGCCTGCATTTCTGCCGGATCGATGCCTGGCAAGGCGAGCTGGCCATGCGTGAAGGGCAGGCGTTTTCATGGGAGACCGTTGTGCCGGTATCGGTTCAACCGGTGCTGCCGGGCGCCTATCCGATGCTGGAGCGCATGAAATCCGGCATTTAGCCCCGGATTTACACTCTATTGGCCGTTAGCGAGCGCCGATCGGACAATGTTTGCTATCTAAAGTATAGCAAAAGGCATTACGCACACAATGCCAGTTCGAAAGAGGTGTCGGACGGCTCATGACTCAGGCGCCCGTCGTCCACTTGCCGCATGAATCGGATCGAAACCATCAACCGGTTCCCGCTGATTTCCGGGATCAATCCGAGATCAGGGTCGATGCGCATGCGCAGCAATTGAAAGGTCTTGCCCTGCGGCAAGGGTTGCTGGTAAACGCCCTTTTCGGCAAATACCTTCTGCGACGTACCCGATTCGCGCAGCAGGCGCATCAACAGGTCCACCGAATCAGCCATTGGTGCCAGCGTTGATGCCCAAGCGATCAATTGTGCTCGCCGCTCCGCTGCAGGGCGATGCTGCCAGGCCAGGTATGCAGGCAGGTCAAATCCGCAGGTGCCGGCTGGAATGCTCATGCGGCTGCGCAGGTTGGTGAGCCATTCGTTCTCCGACAAAGCGGTGCCTGCCTTCCCGGCCTGCGCATTCAATGCTGAAAAATCGGCTTCCAACTGGCCGATGACGCCTTCCAGCGCCGCCTCGGCAATCGACGGATTGCCTCGAAACTGAATGAACCCTTGCTTCTGGCGTTCAAGATCCTTCAGGACGTCGGATTTCAGATCGGCCCGGGCAGCGACGTCGATGATCTCGAACATGCAGGCCAACGCATAGTGATGGTCGAGCGGATGGTCCCGGGGGATCAATTGGGCCAAGCGATGGTGCAGGTGCTCCAGACGCAAGTAGGTGCGTATGCGCTCATTGAAGGGGTATTCGTACAGGATCACGCTGGCCAATTCCTCAGCAGGATGATAGTCGCAGAGATCGAACGAAATCGGCTACATCAACGTCCAATTGCGCCCGATCCTGGGAATCGTTGCAAATGATTGCGTCTGCACACGCCAGGCGCCTCTCGCGCGATGCCTGCGATGCGATGATGCGCTCGACCGTTTCGCGGTCCAGTTGGTCCCGAGCCTGAACCCGCGCCACCTGGGTCGGCACAGAACAATCCACCACCAGAACCAGGTCCAGGACGGACAACCAACGCTGTGATTCGACGAGCAACGGTATGTCATAGGCGAGCCAGCGCTTTCCTTCGGCAATCAGCCCGTCAGCACGCTCGGCCATGTCCTGACCTACGATGGGGTGGATGATGGCCTGCAAGCGTTCGCGCGCACTCGCATCGCGGAAAACGAGATCGCGCATCCAGCGCCGATCCAGGGCGCCGCTTGACGCAATCGCGGCATCACCAAAATTGTCGCGTATCGCGGCAATGGCCGATCCCCCGGCCGCGGTCGAGGCTCTGGAAAACGCGTCGGCGTCGAGTAGACCTGCACCGTGTGCAACCAGCAGCTGGCCGACCGTGGTCTTGCCACTTCCGATACCGCCGGTCAGGCCGATGCGGGGGACGGTTCCATCCATGTCCTTGCGCATGCAATCAGGACAGTGCCAACCAATTGGTCACGCGCGCGGGCCCCAGCCACAACAAGACCAGACCGGCAAGGGCAAGGTAGGGGCCAAAGGGTATCGCCTGCTGGCGAACCACCTTGCGCGCAACAATCATCAATAGGCCTGCGCTGGCCCCCACCACAGAAGAAATCAGCACCAATGGCAGGATGGAACCAACACCAAACCAAGCGCCCAAGGCAGCAAGGAGTTTGAAGTCGCCGTATCCCATGCCTTCCTTGCCGGTGAGCAATTTGAACAGCCAATAGATGCTCCACAGCGACAAATAGCCAGCGACGGCACCCCATAGCGAAGCCGCCAAGGGGACGGACGTCCATTGAAGGGCAGAGGCCACAAGGCCAGCCCAGATCAGCGGCAGAGTGATGGCGTCGGGCAATAGCGTGGTGTCCAGGTCGATCAATGCCAAGGTCAGCAGGCACGCACAAAAACCAGCCCAAGCAAGCGCCGTTGGCTCAAAGCCAAATCGGTGGCCACAGCCCGCAAAAAGCAGCGCGGTGGCGCACTCAACGAGTGGGTAGCGAACCGATATCGCCTGTTTGCAATTGCTGCACCGACCCCGCAAAAACACATAGCTCAGGACAGGAATGTTTTCGCGCCATGCCAGCCGGTGTTGGCAATGGGGGCAATGCGATGGGGGTTGCCACAAATTGAAGCTCGAACCGGAAGCGGGTGGTGGTGCCGGCGTGGCCGTGTCGTCGGCGCTCATGCCGCAAACGCTTTCCTGGGCGGTGAGGGCGGCACACTCGTCTCGCCACGTCCGCTCCATCATTTTTGGCAAGCGCCAAACGACGACATTCAGAAAGCTGCCGATCATCAATCCCAGGAATCCGAGCACCAGGCTCGCCAGCCAGGGCTCAAGCGGCATCAGACGACCTGGCCGAGCTTGAAGATGGGCAGGTACATCGCAACCACAATGCCACCAATGATGGTGCCAAGGAAGACGATGATGATGGGCTCCATCAGGCTGGACAAGCCCGCCACCATGTCATCGACTTCTGCCTCATAGAAATCGGCGGCCTTGCCCAACATGTGATCGATCGAGCCAGACTCTTCGCCGATGGCACACATCTGCAGAACCATGGAGGGAAACAAATTCGCGTTGGTCATGGCAGCGGTCAGGCTGGTTCCTGTGGAGACCTCCTGCTGAATCTTGGAAGTGGCCATGGCATAGACCGAATTGCCAGAGGCACCACCCACGGAGTCAAGTGCTTCGACCAAGGGGACACCCGCTGCAAACATGGTCGCCAGTGTCCGTGTCCATCGCGCGATACAGGATTTCTCGACCAAGGCGCCAAACACCGGCAACTTGAGCATGACACGGTCCATGAACATCTGAACCTTCTCGCTGCGCTTCCAGGCCTGCATGAAGAAGTAGAGCCCGCCGCCCAAGCCCCCGAATATCAACCACCAATACGACACAAAAAACTCGCTCATGGCGATGACCATCAAGGTCGGACCTGGAAGATCGGCGCCAAATCCGGAAAAGACCTGCTTGAACGCCGGAATCACAAAAATCATGATCACCGAGACGACGACAAACGCAACAACCACGACGGAAATCGGATACATCAGCGCCGACTTGATCTTCGACTTGATGGCTTCGGTCTTCTCCATGTAGGTCGCCAAGCGGTCAAGCAAGGCTTCCAGAATACCGGCCGCTTCACCCGCTTCGACCAGATTGCAATAAAGGCTGTCGAAATAGAGCGGAAACTTTCGGAAGGCGCCACTCAAGGACGTTCCGGTTTCGACATCGGTGCGAATGTCGCTCAGCAGTTTGGTCACGCTGGGGTTGGCATTTCCGCGGCCAACGATATCGAAGGCTTGAAGTAAGGGAACGCCGGCCTTCATCATCGTCGCCAATTGGCGCGTGAAGATCGCAATGTCTTTGGGCTTGATGGCTTTGCCGCCACCCATGCGCCGTTTGCGAATCTTGGTCGGAAAGACCCCTTGACGGCGCAAAGCCGCCTGAACCTGATTTTCTCCACCGGCGCGAATCTCGCCGCGCACTTGCTTGCCTTGGCGATCCTTGCCTTCCCATTCAAAAATGAACTCTTTGATGTCCCGGGATGCCGCTGTTGCCATGGTTGGGGTGGACCTACTCGTTGGTACAGGCCAGCACTTCCTCAAGGGAGGTGACGCCTAGACGAATCTTGTGCAAGCCGGATTCACGCAGCGAACGCACACCCTCGGCCCGGGCCTGCTCTGAGATTTCCAGGGAACTGCCATCGCGAAGGATGATGCGCTGCATTTCTTCCGAGATGGGCATCACCTGGTAGATACCGACACGACCCTTGTAGCCGTTATTGCATGCCGAGCACCCAACGGGCTTATAGGGTTTCCAGGAACCGTCGATGTCTTCAGGTTTGAACCCGGCCTCCAACAGCGTCTCCTGTGGAATGTCGGCAGGTGCCTTGCAGGTGGGGCACAAACGTCGCGCAAGGCGCTGTGCGGTGATCAGGATGACGCTGGAAGCGATGTTGAAGGGCGCAATACCCATGTTGCGCATCCGCGTGAGGGTGGCCGGCGCATCGTTGGTGTGCAGCGTTGAAAGCACCAGGTGGCCGGTCTGGGCGGCCTTGATGGCGATGTCGGCGGTCTCCAGATCTCGGATCTCACCCACCATGATGATGTCGGGATCTTGTCGAAGAAAGGATTTCAGCGCTGCTGCGAACGTGAGGCCAGCCTTCTCATTGACATTGACCTGGTTGACACCAGGAAGGTTGATTTCAGATGGGTCTTCGGCCGTCGCGATGTTGACGCCGGGCTTGTTGAGTATGTTCAAGCAGGTGTAGAGGGACACCGTCTTGCCGGAGCCGGTCGGCCCCGTGACCAAAATCATTCCGTAAGGCCGACTGATCGCGCTCAGTAGTCGGGCCTTCTCCTCGGGTTCGTACCCCAACGCTTCGATGCCAAGCCTGGCGCTGCTGGGATCGAGGATCCGGATGACGATTTTTTCGCCAAACAGCGTTGGCAGGGTGCTCACCCGAAAATCGATGACCCGGTCGGGTCCGATCTTCAGCTTCATGCGCCCGTCCTGGGGTACCCGCTTCTCTGAAATGTCCAGGCGCGAAATCACCTTGATCCGCGAAGCCAACTTGTCCTTGATGGCAACCGGGGGCGATGCAATCTCGCGCAATTCACCGTCGATGCGAAATCTCACGCGGTAATTGTGCTCGTACGGTTCAAAGTGCAGGTCCGATGCCCGCATGCCAACCGCGTCCAGCAGCATCTTGTGCAGGAACTTGACTACCGGGGCGTCCTCGACCTCAGCACCGACCTCGGGCTGCGATTGTTCTTGCCCGGTGTCGAAGCTGGACTCTTCAAACTCGAAATCGCCGCCAACGATGCTGTCGATGGCTTCGGTTGCCGAAACAGAATTCGCATCGACGAGCTTAGCAATCTTGTCGTATTCGGCAATGATCCAGTCGACCCCCAATTGGGTGGCGAACTTGATCTTTTCTGCTGCCTCCTGATCGGTCGGATCCGCCGTCGCAACGATCAATCGATTGTTGCGCTTGCTGAGCACCACCACCTTGTAGGCTTGACAAATCTTCTGATCGATCAGATCACGGGGTAGCTTGATCGGGTCAAGTGCATTGAGATCCAGCAAGGGTGCGGCGAACGCGATTGAAAGCGTATGTGCCAGCTCACTCGATGTTACGGTCCCGGAGCCGGTCAACTCGGCAACAAAACTGTGCCGGCTTGCCTGCGCCTTGCGCAAAACGTCTTCGGCAGCCTTTTGCGTCAATTTACCGGCCAGAATCAGCGCGCGCCCAACGCCTGGCAGGGCGACATTGACACTGTCTCTGGAGGCTGTTTCGGCTGTTGCCATTGATATGGGTTGTGCGTGAACGGACCGAATTTAACCGATGTTCGCCGATTCCTGGCTCTGTGTAAATGTTGCCATCTCTGCTGGACAGGCCCGGCGGCCGCTGAAAACAGTGCTCAACACGGTCCGAACACAAACCAGGGAACACACAAGCACTTGTGCCGACTTTGTCACAACATCATTCATGGCGCCAATTGCGCCGCATTGACTGTGGCTGTCCCCCTGCGTTAAGGTCTGCATCGACGGCGGTGATGCAGCGGTCCATCATCACCACCCAGACTGGACAGGATGCGTTCCAGCGCCGTCGCGAACACTTGACATATCTGCCCGCCACACGCGCTTGCGGGCAGGCAGTGGGCATCAGCGGATTGCGAGCCAGGTGATCAGGCTCTTCTGGACATCGGGCTTGATTGCCTGCATCCCTGAATAGGTCGATGCGCTGAGTGCCTTCTTGCCAGCGTCGGATTGACCGAGCCCCAGCAGTGTGTCGCGCACGACCGCCGCCTGCCCATCATCCAATTTGGAAGAGACCAGCCATTGCTTGATTGGTACTGGCTTCGATTCCGCACACACTTTACCGCCTTTGTCCCGCCAGGTCTTGATCACGGCGCGCGAGGCCGTGGCGCCATAGTTCGCGAAATTGTTTTCCACATAGAACGGGACGGCATCCTGATACCTGGTGCTTAGGATCTTCATGCTGGAGGGATCGATCCCCTGTTCGGAAAACATGGCGCGCGTCATCACCGCTGTGATGGAGTCCGGATCGGGTGTGACGACCTTTTTGCTCGTGATCGCCTTCCAGTTTGAAATCGGCTGGTCTTCCTTGCAAAGGAAGGCGACCTTGTACTCGGTGAACCCGTTGGTCCACGCAACGCTGCGATAGGTGCCGGCCTTGACCGCCTCCAGAGCTACATGCGCCGGGTGAATGTAGAAAATGTCAGCCTTCTGCGATTTCAACGCGTCGCGCGTCTGGTTGTAGACACTGATCACCTGCACCGTTACACGTTGCTTGAGCGCCTTGGACAATTGATCGGCAATTCCTTCAAAGCGCGCAGCAATCTCGCTGTCTGTTGCGCGATAGGTCAATCCTTCGGTCACCCCGAGCACCAGACCTTGGGCGTGAGCGGCCGAAGAGGCCAAGGCAAGGACTGCGAGTAGCTGGCGAACCAATCGACCTGAAAAATCGGACATGGTAAAACTGCCTTGAATACCTGCTTGGGAGAAGCCGACCACTCGGATTGTGCTCGAATTCAGGCACATCCTTTCGAGGATGGCGGTGCGGTATTCGGAATTGGTCGGGGTGAGAGGATTCGAACCTCCGGCCTCTACGTCCCGAACGTAGCGCTCTACCAGGCTAAGCTACACCCCGATGGTCGAACAAAGCGAGATTTCACGCCTTGCGATCCAGCAGATTAGCCGCCAATTGTATCAAAGCATCCGAGTATTCATTGGTCGGCAGGTGCCTAGCGGCGTCGATGGCACTTTGGGCTTCGGCTGCGGCGGCATTGCGGGCAAATTCAAGTGAGCCGGTCCAACGGACGATGTCGACGATGCGCGGCAGATCCTGGGTATGACCGTGCTCGATGGCGTCCGCGATGAGGCGCTTGTCGCTTGAGTTGGCCCTTTGCAAGGCGCAGATCAGCGGCAGCGTGACTTTGCCTTCGCGCAAATCATCGCCCAGGTTCTTTCCCATGACTGCGGCGTCGCCGTCGTAGTCCAAGACGTCGTCGATGATCTGAAACGCTGTACCCAGCGAACGGCCATAGTGCGCACAGGCAGACCCGACTGCAGGCTCGGAATTGGCAAGGACGGCCCCCAGGCGTGCACTGGCTTCAAACAACTTGGCCGTCTTCGAGCGGATCACATGCAAATAGGCGGCCTCGCCCAAATCTGGGTCATGCATGTTCATGAGTTGCTGGACCTCACCTTCGGCAATGACGTTGGTCGCGTCGGCCAGAATCTTCATGATCTGAAAATCGCCGGGCTCGACCATCATCTGGAAGGCGCGCGAATACAGAAAGTCCCCGACCAGGACGCTGGCCGGGTTGCCGAAGCGGGAATTTGCCGTCGCGCGCCCGCGCCGCAAGGTCGACTCGTCGACCACATCGTCGTGCAACAAGGTGGCGGTGTGAATGAATTCAATCACGGCGGCCATCAAGTGGGAATACGCCGAATCGACCCCCAAGGAGCGCGAAACCAGCAGCAGCAGGGCTGGCCGCAGCCGTTTGCCCCCGGCCGTGATGATGTACTCGCAGACATCTGCGACCAGAGGGACTGTTGAGTCAAGGCGGCTGCGGATGACCTGGTCGACGGCGGCCATGTCATCGGCAATCAGTTGAAGCGCGCGGGACGTGGCGGGGGAGTTCAAGGCGGTCGAGGAAACGGGCTGATGCTCAGGCGAGTGCATCAAGCTGGGAATTATAAGTAAGAGACTGCAGACGCTGGCCGGAATGGGCTATAATTGGCGGTTCTGCGCATTGCGCGTAGAGATTTTCAAGAGGTTCATATGTACGCGGTCATAAAAACTGGTGGCAAGCAATATCGCGTTGCCGCTGGCGACAATATCAAAGTAGAACAGATTGCTGCGGATGTGGGTCAGGAGATCGTCATCGACCAGGTGCTCGCCGTCGGCGAAGGGGCCAATCTGAAGGTCGGGATGCCCCTGGTATCCGGTGCCACGGTCAGTGCGACCGTGGTGGCGCATGGCAAGCATGACAAGGTGCGAATCTTCAAGATGCGTCGGCGCAAGCACTATCAGAAACGTCAAGGGCATCGTCAGCAGTTCACTGAACTGAAAATCGGTGCCATCAACGGTTGACGAGGAAGCAACAAAATGGCACAGAAAAAAGGCGGCGGCTCAACACGCAACGGACGTGACTCCAAGCCCAAAATGCTTGGGGTCAAGGCATTCGGTGGTGAATCGGTGTCGGCAGGGTCGATCATCGTTCGCCAACGCGGCACCCGGGTACACCCTGGCGCGAATGTGGGTGTGGGCAAGGATCACACCTTGTTCGCTCTGGCCGATGGCAAGGTGTCCTTTGCGACTCGCGGCGCGCTGAACAAGCACGTTGTGAGCATCGTCAAGGCGTAGACCTGCGGCGGGCGACAAGCGGTCGCCATCCTTGTACGAAGCCCTGTGGCCTTGCCCAGGGCTTCGTTGTTTGGGCGGAACGCTTGGCAAGTCGCTGTGCTGTCACTTTCACCCTCTTTGACCTCATGAAGTTCGTTGACGAAGCCTTTGTCGACATCGCCGCTGGCGATGGAGGCAACGGCTGTGTCTCGTTTCGACACGAGAAGTTCAAGGAGTTCGGTGGACCGGACGGTGGGGACGGTGGTCGCGGTGGTCACGTCTATGCGCTCGCGGATTCCAGTCTGAACACCTTGGTCGATTTCCGATTCTCGCGGCGGCACGAAGCCAAACGTGGGCAGCATGGAATGGGTTCTGACATGTTTGGCGCCGCCGGCGCAGATTTGATCTTGAAGATGCCGGTGGGAACCATCATCAGCGATGCAGACACCGGCCAACCCTTGTACGAATTGCTGGCGCATGGCGAAAAGGTGATGATCGCCAAGGGCGGGGACGGGGGATTCGGCAATTTGAGATTCAAGAGTGCCATCAACCGTGCACCAAGACAAAAAACACCCGGATGGCCTGGGGAGCGAAAAAGCCTCAAACTGGAACTGAAGGTGTTGGCGGATGTGGGATTGCTGGGCATGCCCAATGCAGGCAAGTCCACGCTGATCACGGCCATCTCGAACGCCAGACCCAAGATTGCCGACTACCCCTTCACGACCTTGCACCCGCATTTGGGAGTTGTGCGGGTCGGTCCCGAGCAAAGTTTTGTTGTTGCCGACATTCCAGGGCTTATTGAAGGTGCATCCGATGGGGCTGGTTTGGGACACCAATTCCTGCGTCACCTTCAACGCACGCATTTGCTGCTGCACGTCATCGACGTCGCACCGTTTGACGACGCCGTGGATCCGGTTGCCCAAGCCCGGGCGATCGTGGGCGAACTCAAGGCTTACGATCTTGCGCTGTGGCGCAAACCCCGCTGGATCGTGCTGAACAAGATCGATATGGTGCCGCCCGAGCAGCGCGAAGCCGTTTGCGCTGATATTCGAAGACGACTGCGTGTCAAGGGTCCGGTATTTGCCATATCGGCGCTCAACCACGAAGGTTGCTTCGAATTGGCGCGGACTGTCTTTCAGTTCCTGCAAGGCGAATATCGGGCCGGGCAAGCCGCGGCCGTTCGCGATCCGCGTTTCGAGCCGAACGGCTTGCCAGACGATGGTCCAGGGCCGGTCGCAGGTCATGCGGATGGGGAATCAGACAAACAGCTGAAAACGAATGGACAGCGAAAGCGCAAGAAGACGACTCCTTGACGCCCGGCGGATTGTCGTCAAGGTCGGCTCCAGCTTGGTCACCAACGACGGCAGGGGCCTGGACGAATCGGCGATCGGGCGTTGGTGCCAACAGATCGCAACGCTCAGTGCCGCGTCCGTCGACGGTTCGCGTCGCGAGATCGTGATGGTGTCGAGTGGTGCGGTGGCCGAAGGCATGAAGCGCCTGGGATGGGACAAACGCCCGCAGGAGCTCAATGAGCTTCAGGCCGCGGCCGCGGTCGGGCAAATGGGTCTGGCACAGATGTACGAGTCCAAGCTGCGCGACCGTGGCTTGATGTCTGCGCAGGTGCTTTTGACACATGCTGACCTGGCCGATCGCGAGCGCTACCTGAACGCGCGCTCCACTTTGATGACCCTGTTGGGTTTGCAAGTGATCCCGGTGATCAACGAAAACGACACGGTGGTCAACGACGAAATCAAGTTTGGCGACAACGATACCTTGGGCGCCCTGGTGGCCAATCTTGTCGACGCAGACCTGCTCGTGATTCTGACCGACCAGACAGGCTTGTTCACGGCCGACCCACGGCGAGATCCGGCTGCCCGATTGGTCCCGCTGGCGCGTGCGGGCGATCCAGAACTGGAAACCATGGCCGGCGGTGTAGGAACGTCGATCGGCCGCGGCGGCATGATCACCAAGATTCTGGCGGCCAAGCGTGCCGCGCGTTCGGGTGCGTCGACGCTGATCGCCTCGGGGCGCGAGCATGACGTGCTGGTTCGCCTGCTGGCGGTTGGCGAACCCATCGGTACCTTGTTGGTTGCGGACACGGCCAAGATGCAGGCGCGCAAGCAGTGGATGGCGGATCACCTCAAGCTCAAGGGGGCGGTCCGCGTGGACGAAGGCGCCGAGCGCATGTTGCGCGACTTCGGCAAGAGCCTGTTGCCCATTGGGGTCATCGAGGTCAGCGGCGACTTTTCGCGGGGCGACGTGATCGCAGTGGTCGGCTTTTCCGGGGAGGAGCTGGGCCGAGGTCTGGCCAACTACTCGAGCTCCGAGGCACGCTTGATTGCGCGCAAGGCTTCTTCAGAGCACGTCGGAATCCTTGGCTATGTGGCTGAGCCCGAGATGATCCATCGCGACAACCTCGTGCTCAGTCGTTCGTAAGACCCATCCGCGAAGCGGGGCCCACGGCCGATTGAGGATCAGGGTCGAAGCTCGCGCCCGGCGGCAACTCGATGAGCCCGCCACCCAATTCGGCCAAACCGCCGTGCGCATCGGTTTCGCGTCGACGCATGTTCCCACGCAGAAAGCGGTTGCGGGTTTCGACACGTGGCAGGTAGCGAGCCAGCTCTGTCAGTGCCAGCTCATAGACACCACGCTTGAATTCCACGACGACTTCCAGCGGAACCCAATAGTCGTTCCAGCGCCAGGCATCGAACTCTGGGTGATCGGTTGCGCGCAGATTGAGCTGCCAGTCGTGGCCGAGCAGCTGAAGCAGATACCAAATCTGCTTTTGCCCCTTGTAATGCCCGCGGGCGTCGCGACGGATGTAGCGATCCGGGACCTCGTAGCGCAGCCAATCCCGCGTGCGCGCAACGATGCGGACATGCTCCGGCATCAACCCGACTTCTTCACGAAGCTCGCGGTACATCGCTTGCTCGGGCGTTTCGCCGCGGTCGATACCGCCTTGTGGAAACTGCCAACTGTGCGTGCGAATGCGCTTGCC
>CAYNWR010000015.1:0-15989 GCA_964400915.1 uncultured Burkholderiaceae bacterium | reverse complement strand
GGCAAACCACGGCGCCGTGTCGGGCGCGTTCCAGCCGCTGGAGCCAGCGGCGCCCTCGAAGGTCACCTTGGCCTGGTAGGGCGCGTTGTCCTCCAGCAGGTGTTTGAGGTCCTGCACCGCGCGCGCGGCGTCCACCAGAGGCGGCAGGCGCAAGCTCAGCTTGAAAGCCGTGTAGGGCCGCAACACGTTGCCTGCGTCGCGCAGGCTTGGAAACCCTTCGGCGCCCGTAACGCTCAGCGTGGGTGTCCAGGTGCGCCGCAGCAGCGCCTCCTGTGGGTCGGTGGTGGTGGGCAGGGCGATCCGGTTGTCGCCATCGCAGTCGTGCTGCACCCATGGAAAGCGCTTGTAGACCTGCTCGCCCAGGATCTGCGCGGTGGCGCGGGCCTGTTCCAGCCGTTCGGCCGGAATCTCGCAGTGAAAGCTGGCGGGCAACAGGCGCCCGGTCTGGCTGTCCTCCAATCGGTCGAGCAGCTGGCGCATGATGCGAAAGCTCGACGGCACCAGGCCGCTCGCGTCGCCGGAGTGGATGCCCTCGGTGAGGATCTCCACCCGCAAGGTGCCGCTGGCCATGCCGCGCAGGCTGGTGGTGAGCCACAGCTGATCGTAGTTGCCGGCACCGGAGTCCAGGCAGATGACCAGCTCGACGCGACCCAGGCGCGCGCGCAGGGCGTCGATGTAGGGCGGCAGATCGGGGGAGCCGGATTCCTCGCTGGTCTCGATCACGCCAACGATGCGGGCATGGGCCTGGCCCTGCGCCTTGAGTGCCTGGATGGCTGCGATGCTGGCGTAGATCGCATAACCATCATCCGCCCCGCCGCGTCCGTACAGGCGCCCGCCTTCGTACTTCGGGGTCCATGGGCCCAGGTCGTTGCGCCAGCCATTGAACTCGGGTTGCTTGTCCATGTGGCCGTACATGAGGATGGTCGCATCCCCGGCCTCGGCTGCGCTGCGGGTGGCGGCCACCTCGAAAAACAGAACGGGTGTGCGCCCGGGCAGGCGCACGATCTCCAGCGTCAGGCCGGGCACCTTCTGCGCCAGCACCCAATCGGCCGCGCGCTGCAGCACGGTGTCCAGCAGGCCACGCGAGGCCCATTCGGCATCGAAGCTGGGTGACTTGGCGGGTATGCCGATGTAGTCCGTGAGCTGCGTCACGATATCGGTATCCCAGCGCCGACTGACATCGCTCAACAACAGGGACGGATCCAATGCTGCGCCCATAGACGACTCCTTCCTGGTGAAGGCCCGACTTTACGCCGACACCGCCACCGCCTGCTGCGTGCCCACCACGCGGTTGCGGCCTTCGGCCTTCGCTCGGTACAGCGCCTGGTCGGCTCGCTGGATCACACGGTCCCAGCTGTCGCCTTCCTGCATGACGGCGGCGTGGACGCCGATGCTGACCGTGACGTGGATCGCGGTGACGGCGCTCTTGCACGGCGACTCGGCGATTGCGTCGCACAGCTTGCGCGCCAGTTGCAGGGCGCCTTCGTGGTCGGTGTCGGGCACCACCACCAGGAACTCCTCGCCGCCATAGCGGCCCAGCAGGTCCTGCGAGCGGATGCGCGACTGGATGGTGCTGGCCACATGCATCAGAACCTGGTCGCCGGCCAGGTGCCCGTGGCGGTCGTTGACGGCCTTGAAATGATCCACGTCGATCATCAGCAGGCCCAGGGGCTTGCGATTGCGCGCTGCCCGCGCCACGTCGCGCTCGAGCGCGCCCACGATGGCGCGGCGGTTGTCCACGCCGGTCAAGGCATCCTGCGTGGCCATGAGCCGGTTGCGTTCATCGGCGCGCTCCTTGCTCATGAAGATGAAGCCGATGGAGCTGCTGATGGTGGAGCACAAGACGACGAACAGGGTCAGCATCTGGATCGAGCCTGCGGCCATTTCCAGCGGCGGCAGGAGGCCCGCCGCCACGACGCTGGAGCGAAGGGCCGAGAACACCGCCGCCAATGACAGCGAGTAGGTCAAGAGCCGCAAGCCACGGCCCGCTTGGCGGTACCGCCGATCGTGCAGGGCCACCAGGATCGCCAGCAGCTGGACGGCGAGCACCACACTGACCACGGCAGCGCGCACGCGAAAACTCTGTGTCCAGATCAGCGAACTGGCCAACAGCACGGCCAAGGGCACCAGGTACCAGGCCTTGGCCAGCTCCCGCCCCTGAAAACGGCTGACGGCCCACAACATCAAGGCGAAACCGCCGCTCAGGCAGACGTTGGCCAGGACCAGCACGAGGTGAGATGGCGACTGGAACTTGTTGCGAACGATGAGCAGCACAAAGGCCAGGGCAAAGACCACCAGCCCCGCCGCCCAGGCGCTCAGGTCTTCCTGAGCCTGGCCCCAGGACAGCACCACGATCGACAAGGCGACCACCAGCGCCGACAGGGCCAGCAGGGCCAGCGTTCCGGTTCCGTCGACCATGGTCATGGAGAGCCCTCCCCCAACACCCTGTTTGCCAGCGTCCTGCGCCGGGCTCAGGCCCGGGTCTGCCGCATCCAGCCCAGGCCGGCGCTGGTGCCGCCGGCCACCGCACCACGGGCCGGGCGGTACTCGCAGCCGATCCATCCGTTCCAGGCGCAGGCGGTGCAAACCTCGTCGATCACATCAAACAAATACGCGTGGTGCAGCTCGCCCACGTCGGGCTCGTGGCGCTCGGGCACGCCCGCGATCTGCAGGTGCCCCACACGCCCGGTGGGCAGGTAGCGGCGGATCCTGGTGGCAACGTCGCCCTCCATGATCTGGGTGTGGTACAGGTCGAACTGGACCTTCAGGTTGGGGCAATCGGCCTCGATGACCAACTGATGGGCCTGTTCCTGGTAGTTCAGGACGTATCCGGGGTTGTCGCGGGTGTTCAGCGGCTCGATCAACACATCCACACCCTGTGCCTGGGCCATCTTGGCGGCCCGGCGCAGGTTGGCGAGCCAGGTGGCCTTGACACCCGCTGCGGTCTGGCCATCGGCCAGCTTGCCCGACATCACATGCACACGCGGGCAGGCCAGCACCTGGGCGTAGCGCAGCGCCTGCTCGATGCTTGCTTCGAATTCCGCCTCGCGTCCCGCCAAGGCGGCCATGCCCCGTTCGCCCGCGTCCCACTGCCCAGGGGGTGCGTTGAACAGCACCTGCTGCAGGCCGTTGGCGTCCAGGCGCGCCCGCAGCTCCTGCGCCGGATAGGCGTAGGGAAACAGGTACTCAACGGCCCGGAAGCCATCGCGAGCCGCTGCTTCGAACCGATCAAGGAACTCGAGCTCGGGATACAAGAGCGAGAGGTTGGCAGCAAATTGCGGCATGCGGGCTCCAGGGGTCGTTCGGGATGGTCCGCGCGCCTACCAGCGCGCACCAAAGGATTGTCGCAACTCGGCGATCTGGGCCTCGCTGAGCGACGCTGCATCGGGTCCGATCCAACGCCGCAGCTGCGCGGTTTCCTCGAGTTCCTCCAGCACCGCCATGGCCTTGGCCGGGTCGTCGTGCCACACCACCGGGCCCAGGCGTTCCAGCACCACGGCCCGGATCGGCGCCTTGCGTGTACCCCAGCCGTTGATCGCCTGTTCGACCAGATCCGCAACCCTTGGGTCCCCCGGGCGGTGGTAGGGGATCAGCGGAACGTGCCCAACCTTCATCACGAAGTAAGGCGTCAGAGGTGCCAACCATTCGCGTTCGCGCTTGGCCTCGTCGTCCATGCTCAGGGCCACGCAATGGCGCGCATGGGTGTGGATCACACAGGCGACCTCGGGATCGAAGCGGCGCGCGGCGGCATAGATGCGTGCATGCAGGGACAAGGTCTTGCTGGCCCGATCACCGTCGATCAACTGCTGCTGTGCGTCCAGGTGGGCCAGTTTCTGTGGTTGCAGATCCCCCAGGCTTGCATCGGTGGGTGTGATGAGGTAGCCGCCACCTGGCAACAAGACACTGATGTTGCCTGCCGTTCCGTGCGCATACCGTCGTGCGTGCAGGCTGGCGCCCGTGCGGCAGATGGCTTCGCGAATCGCTTGCAGCGTCATCGGGCTTTGCGCTTCACAACACGTCAAACGCCCGGGTCATGAAATCATGACCACCAAAGTTGCCGGACTTCAGCGCCAGATGGATGGCAGCGCCGCCTTCGTTCTGCGAATCTGGCACCCGCGCGCAACGCGCCCAGCACCACGGGACCCCTGGATCAATCTGGGCACCGATGCGCAGTTGCGTGATGCCCAGGGCCTGCACACAGGCACCCGAGGTTTCGCCGCCCGCCACCACAAGTTGGCGCACGCCTCGCTGCACCATGGCGTGCGCCATGGCAGCCAATGCCTTTTCGATGGCGTCACCGATCGCCTGGACACCATGGGCCTGCTGCAGGCTTCGCACACGTTCTGGCGCCGCCGAGGATGTCACCATGGGTATGCAGCCCGGGCGCTCGTGACCTTGGACGTCAAACCATGCCAAGGCTTCTTCGATGCAGCGTTGCGCCTGGTTCAAATCGATCAGGCGTTCGGGGTCGAGGCGGTGCACGGGCTGTCCGGCGAGCTCGAAGGCCTGCACCTGGGCCAGGGTTGCCGCCGAACAACTGCCCGCGATGACGGCCCGGCCACCTTGGGCAGCAGGCAATTGCGACGCTTGCCGCAGCGCCTCGGCGGACGCCGAGATGCCAAAGTTCTGCGGCAGGCCGATGGCCAGTCCAGACCCAGCAACCACCAGCTTTCGGCCTGCCACGGCCCGGCCCAGATGCAGCAGGTCGGCATTGCTGGTGGCATCCGCGATCGCAAACGAGCAGCCGCTTTGGTGCAAGTCATCCATGCGAGCGGCAATGGCTTGCGGCCCTTCGGCCACACAGCGGTGGTCAATCAAGCCAACCCGCAAGCGGGTTTGCGCCTGCAGCACACGCACCAGGTTGGCATCCGTCATGGGGGTGAGTGGGTGGTTCTGCATGCCGCTTTCGTTCAGCAAGACATCACCAACAAACAAGTGCCCCTTGAACACGGTCCGCCCGTTGTCGGGAAACGCCGGGGTCACCACACTCAGATCAGCCCCAAGCGCCTCGTGCAGGGCTTGGGCAACCGGTCCAATGTTGCCTGAGGGAAGACTATCAAAAGTAGAGCAAACTTTGAAGTAAATCTGCTCGCTACCGGCCTTTTTCAGCCAGTTCAGGGCATCCAGGGACTGCTGGACAGCCTGTGCCGGCGGCGTGGTTCTGGATTTGAGCGCAACAACAACCACGTCGGCGTCCAGGGCTTCAGGCTCGACGTCCGGGACACCGATGGCCTGCACAACACGCATGCCAGCACGGACCAGGTTGTTGGCAAGGTCTGTCGCGCCGGTGAAGTCATCGGCAATACAACCGAGAAGCAGTGACACGGCGCCTCGAATCAGGTGACCAGGGGAATCTTGATGGCCTGTGGATTCTCGCGAATGTATTCGCGAACGATGTCCTCGAAACTGCGATCGGCCTGCAGGCCAAATCCATTGGCGCGAGCGGATGAGACGTTCCCCGGCCAAGTTTCCACCAGACGCAGGATGGCAGGGTCGGGTGTCCAGTCGAGCAGCGCACTGGCTTGGGGCCCACCCACACGCTCAAGCGCCGCAGCCATCTCACCCACCGTGGTGCGCAAGGCCGGCAAGTTGACCCCAGTCAACGGCCCCCACTGCAAATCGCTGACTTCGGCGGCGCGGACGATGCCTTCGATGGTTCGGCTGGGTGATGACAAAGCGACCACGGTGTCGGCAGGCACCGGACACGCGGCCTTCAGCCCGGCCAAGGGCTCGCGGATCATGCCCGAAAGAAAGCCCGAGGCCGCCCCATTGGGCCGCCCGGCGCGAACACTCACGGTCATCAAACGGACATTGCGGCCACGGATGAATCCCTTGCGCGAGAAATCGGCCACCAGTTGTTCGCCGATCAGTTTCTGGATCCCATAACTGCTTTGCGGCGTTGGCAGGGTGAAATCCTCGATCAATTCCGGCATTGGAAAACCGGGCAGCTTTCCAAAGACCGCCAGGGAACTGGCAAACACCACCGTGGGCTTGCGGCCACTGCGGCGACAGGCTTGCAGCAAGGCATGGGTGGCCTCGTAGTTGCTGCGCATGCCCAGGTCAAAATTGGCCTCGCATTCACCGCTGACGGCTGCTGCCAGGTGAAACACCACGTCGGTCTGATCGAAGGGCAGGCTGCCATTGGCGATGAGGTCGTTGAGATCGCCAACCACCGTCTGCACCCGTGGGTCGGAATGCGCCTGGGCGGGTGCAAACTGGTCGGCAACAACGATGCGGCTGATGTCCTGGGCGGCGCCGGCGTTCAAGGCCAGTTGCCCTTTGGCCAGCAACGCCTTCAGAAGCCGGGCGCCCACAAAACCGACACCACCGGTGATCAGAATGTTCATGCTGAAAAGTCTCCTCTGTTCCCTGGGCCGCGCACCCACCTTGCCGGATGGTCCGCAGCGTGCAGCGACGCACTCTACCTGAAGACGGTTGCAGTCCAAGCCTGTCGGAAAGGCTCGTTGATCAACGCTGAAACCCGGGACTGAATTTGTCCCCTCTTGGTGTTATTGCTTTTCTTCGAAAGTTAGTAGGTAACTAGATAGAGCACGGCTCCAACTGAGGATAAGGTGCAAATGTCTATTGAATTCAAGTGCCTCGTGAGCCGCAAGGTCTGTGGACCGAGGCGCAAGAGCCCGAGTGCCAACAGGAACAACATCGCCTTTTTTGTTTGGCCTTGTGGACAAGGTGCGGCTTCTTCCTGAATTGTCCGCAACTTGTCAGGCTGGGTAGTGACAACTTGTCTACAGACTTGTTCGCTGAAAAAAACAAAAAGGCGTCGCGATGCCGCAACGCCTTGAAGGATTTTCCTGGTCACGGCCTTCTGGGCCCGCCAGGATGGCCGATTTCAGTGGGGGGCGCCGTGCCGATGCGGTCCGGCCATCAGGCGCTTGAGAAACGCGCCATCAAACACTTTCTGCTGCTCGGAGGTGAGTGTTCCGTAGAAGGCCTTGACCGCTTCGCCGCGCTGATCCGACCAGGCGTTGCGCTGGTTGCGAAATTCCCGCAGGCGGTCAATGCGCTGCGGCGTGGTCATGGCTTCCATTTCAGCGCGTGTGAGGCGTTGAAAACCAGGCCGAGCGGTGAGGGCGGTGCTGAATTGGACCCAGGCGGGTTCCTGGTCGGCCCTGAGCGCGAGCTTGGCCTTGAGGGCCTCCAGGCGCTGACCCGCAGCCGCGGCCATGCGTTCGGCTGACATGGCGTGGCGTTCGCCGCCACCCATGGGGCCCTGCGCCATTGCCGGACCGGTCGATGCCATCGACAGCATCAGAGCCAAGGCGACCGAGGCGAACGGGTGACGAACTGGAAATTGGAAAGGGGCCATTTGACATCTCCTGGTGGGCACCGCCGAAGCGGTTCGGGTTGACGAATGGCTGGCAGTTTGCGTGCCCAAGGTAAAGATTTGATGTGTGCCCGGTATCGCCCGGTCACCCGCGTGTGAATCTGGTGTTACCAGGAACCCTGGTGGACCAGGCGGCCCAGCGGGTTGTATTCGAACAAGCGCCGGCCCACGTGTGCGACGCCGTTGCAAAAGTCAATCTGGTCCTGGGTGATGGCGTCAAGCACCGAGGGCGGGACGTTGACCCCCACCGCCTGCAGATCGGCACGGACGGCATCGGCATCGGGCAGATCGTCGGCGGAGTGATGGGGCTCGTCGTTGACGATCACACGCGTGAAGTGACCATGGCAACGGGGACTGAAGCCAACCAGGACGGCGACCTTGCCGAGAACGGACGATTGGGCAGGAAAGTGATGCTGGCTCATGGTGCTGACCTGGCGCGTGAGTGGGGCGCCGAAATACCTGTACAGAGCCCTAACGCCTCTTCGGTTCGGACGGATGACAGGAACTTCACACAGCGGATACAAATCACAAGCGCGGCTGGCTGTTCCGACCCTTGAGGTTATAGACAGCATCAACTCAGTGGTTTGATGGAAAATCGTCAGGACGCTTCTGATTCAATAGCATCGACCTTGTAGCCCTCTTCTTCGATGGCGGCGACAAAACCGCTGCCATCGGCAGCATGGCTGATGATTTGTACAGATCCCGAAGGCCGATCGATGACGACGCGGGCTTGTCCATCGCGCTCGGTCAATGCCCGCCGCACGGCCGACTCGCAGTGGCCACAGGTCATGCCGCTGACTTGCAAGGTGTATTTCATGGGAGCTCCAGAACGGGTTGGCGGATGTTGCCCGAATTGTCGGTGCGCCCGCTTGATCGCGCGCAAAATGCCTTCAGGTGCCAACCATGCGTGCAGAAGCCGAAACCGTATTGGATATCGCCATCGGTGGCATGACCTGCGCCAGTTGTGTGGCCAGGGTGGAGCGTGTGGTGGCCAAGGTGCCCGACGTGGCTTCGGCCACTGTCAACCTGGCAACCGAAAGCGCTCGGGTATCGTTCTTGGCGCCCGCCGCCAACGCCGACGCCGCGCTGTCGCGCACGGCGCTGGTTTTGCGCGCGATCCGCAAGGCGGGCTATGAGCCCAGGCTGAAAGATCAGGCCGCGGCCGAAGCCGACCCATCGGCGGCACACCGTGTGGCGTGGCGCGATGCGGGGCCTGTCGTGGTGGCGCTCTGCCTGGCGGTGCCCTTGATGCTGCCCATGGTGGTGCAGGGGTTGGGCTACCCGGTCCATCTTCCCGCCTGGCTGCAGTTTCTGCTGGCAACGCCTGTCCAGTTCGTGTTGGGGGCACGCTTTTACCGGGCCGGATGGTTGGCGCTGCGGGCGGGCACGGGCAACATGGATCTTCTGGTGGCCATCGGCACGTCGGCGGCCTGGGGTCTGTCGGTCTGGATGTGGCTGTCGGGTGCCGCCGCACACGGCGAGCACCTGTATTTCGAATCGTCGGCCATGGTGATCGCCTTGGTGTTGCTGGGCAAGTGGCTGGAGGTGCGTGCCAAGCGCCGAACCACCGCGGCCATCAGTGCCTTGCGGGCCTTGCGCCATCCGCTGGCGCACCTGCGACAGGGAGAGCACGAAACCGATGTGTCGCTGCAGGAACTCCTGGTGGGTGATCTGGTGGTGGTGCGCGCGGGGGAGGGCTTTGCGGCGGATGGGGTGATCGAGCAAGGGCGAACCCAGGTCAACGAGGCCATGATCACTGGCGAAAGCCTGCCGGTGGACAAAGGCGTGGGTGACCGGGTGGTGGCTGGTTCGGTCAACGGCGACGGCGTGGTGTGGGTGCGGGTGTCGGCCGTGGGCAGCGACAGCCTGCTCGAACGCATCATCCGGCAGGTGGAGGACGCCCAGGCGGCCAAGGCACCGGTGCAGGCGCTGGTGGATCGGGTGGCTGCCGTGTTCGTGCCGGTGGTGGTGGTGCTGGCGGTCCTTACCTTTGTCGGCGTGTGGTTGTGGGGCCTGGGCGCCGAGACCGCCATGCTGCGCGCGGTGGCGGTGCTGGTCATTGCCTGCCCTTGTGCCCTGGGGCTGGCAACACCCACGGCGATCATGGCGGGTACCGGCGCTGCCGCGCGGCACGGCATCCTGATCCGAAACGCCGAGGCGCTGGAACACGCGGCCCAGGTGACGATGGTTGCGTTTGACAAGACCGGCACCTTGACCATGGGACAACCACGCCTGCTGCGCTGGGGACTTGTGATGGCGACTGGCGCCGAACCGGGTTCGGCAAGCGATACCGGGCGCCATGCCTTGCGCATCGCAGCGGCGCTGCAGCAATCCAGTGAGCACCCACTGGCCCGCGCTGTTCGGCAGGCCGCGGCATCGCTGGGCCATCCATCCCTGAGCGCCGTGGATGTTCAGGTGGTCCCCGGGCATGGCATCGAAGCCACGGTGGACGGGACGCGCTGGCGGCTGGGCAAGCCGGATTGGTTCGACGGCCCCAGCGCGCGGGGCCAGAGGGATCTGGCCATGGCGGCCGTGGCGGCCGATGCCCAGCTGGCAGGTGCGACGGTGTCGCTGCTGGCGCCGCTGTCCGAAGCCAGCCCCTGGCTGGCCTGGCTGGCCTTTGGCGACGAGCCCAAGCCAGGGGCCGCATCAACCATCGCCCACCTGAAGGCCGAGGGAATTCGGGCGGTGATGATTTCGGGCGATCGCGCCGAAGCGGCCATGGCGATGGGCCGTCGGCTGGGACTGTCGGAGGCGGGCGACAACATCACCGCCAACGTGCTGCCGGGCGAGAAGGCGGCGCTCGTGGCCCGACTCAGAAGCGGGCAGGCGGGTGCGGTGGCATTTGTGGGGGATGGCGTCAACGACGCGCCCGCGCTGGCCGCGGCCGATGTGGGCGTGGCCATGGGAACCGGCACGGACGTTGCCATGAACGTCGCCGACATCACCTTGATGCGTGGCGACGTTGCGCTGGTGCCGGCCGCACTGGAGATCGCGCGCCTGACCTCGCGCAAGATCCGGCAGAACCTGTTCTGGGCCTTTTTCTACAACACGGTGGGGATCCCGCTGGCCGCGTTGGGCGCCATCAGCCCGGTGCTGGCCGGCGCGGCCATGGCCTTGAGTTCGGTGAGTGTGATGGCCAACGCGTTGCGCCTGACGCGCTGGCAGCCCAGCGGCCTGTCCCTGCCAGGCCCAGGCCCCCGCAGCGCGCGGACGGAAATGAACGCGCGCGCAACGCCTAGAACAGAAGCTTGAGCCCCAGGCTGAAGACGGCGTTGCGGTTCTGGCGGCCGATGGTGCCATCGATCTGGACCGACTTGCCCAGCATGGTGCGAGCACCTACTTGCAGAGTGGGCTTGTCGTGGCGTTGTCCGAAGGTCTCGATGTGCAGCGTGACCGCATCGGACAGCTCGCGCTCGAAGGCCAGGCCCCAGGTGCCCAGCGAGGGGCCGCCAGAGGGCCGAACAACACCCAGGTTGGTGTGGATCGATCCCCATTCGCCGTTGCAGGTGAAGAGCCCGTTGAGATACGGTGCGTTGCCGCTGCTCCCGCTTTGATGGACAGCACCGATCACGCCACCCCAGTTGCAGCCGTCCTTGCTGGAGGGGGTGAAGCGGAATTTGGCCTGGACGGCGGTCTGGCGCGTCTTGTTGGTGGTGTCGCGTGTGAAAGCGGCGCCCACCTCCACCCCATCCATCAGCCCATAGGCGGGCGCAACGGTCCACCCCCGGCTTTTGTCACCCAGACGTGCCGACCAGATCTCCACGTGCCCCGCTCCGGGGTCGTTGACGTTGGCGTCGTCGACGGTCAGCGGCCGTCCGGCATGGGCCGCCGGCAGGCAGCCCAGCGCGAGCAAGGTTGATACAAGTGCGAGGGAGGCTTTCATGGGGTCCCTGAAGTCCATGGATGCACCATCGTAGCGCACCGACCGGGGCCTGGACGGTCCCCATGAAGGCAAAAAGAGCAGGCGGCGATCGCCAATTGGCGATCTGCAGCTATTGATCTTGTAGCGCCGGAAAGTCCGTGTACCCCTTGGCGCCGCCGCCGTAGAACACCGAGCGCTCCGCGCGAACCAGAGGGGCGTCCTGCTGGAGGCGTCGAGTCAGATCCGGGTTGGAGATGAACCAGCGGCCAAATGCGATCAGGTCGGCCTCGCCAGAGGCCAGCTTGGCCTGGGCGAGCGGCTTGTCGTAGCCGTTGTTGAGGATCCAGGCCGCCGGTGCGGCCACCCCAGCCGCCTGCTCGGCCGCGCGCCAGGCCGCCTTGAAGGCGGCGTAGTCGAAAGGCCGGTCGGGCAACTCACGCGCGGCGCCGGTCGAGCCTTCGATCAGGTGCACAAAGGCCAGGCCCATGGGTGCCAATTGGGCGGCCACGTGGGCATACAGGGTTTGCGGATCGGCATCCACGATGTCGTTGGCCGGCGTGACAGGCGACAGGCGCAGGCCGGTGCGGTCGGCGCCAGCGGCCGCACTCACCGCCCGCAGGATGTCCACCAGCAAGCGGGCGCGGGCCGCGACCGGGCCACCCCAGTCATCGCCGCGCTGGTTGGCGCCGGTCTTGAGGAACTGCTCGATCAGGTAGCCATTGGCGGCATGCACTTCCACCCCGTCAAAGCCGGCTGCCATGGCTTGCCGCGCCGCGTGGGCGTATTCGGCGACGATGCCGGGCATCTCCTGCGCCAGCAGGGCGCGTGGTGCCGATGTGGGCTCCATGCGCAGGGCGCCATCGCGGATGACCAGGGTCTTGCTGTTGGCGGTGATGGGTGATGGTGCCAGGGGCGCTGCGCCCCCGGGCAACAGATCGACGTGCGAGATGCGCCCCACGTGCCACAGCTGCATGACGATGCGCCCGCCCGCGGCGTGAACGGCGTCAGGAATGGCGCGCCAGGCCTGCACCTGCTCGTCGCTCCAGATGCCCGGCACGTCGGCGTAGCCCTGCGCCATCGGGCTGATGGCGGTGGCTTCGCTCACGATCAACCCGGCGCCGCCATTGCCGGCCGCGCGCTGGGCGTAATAGGTGGCCATCAGCGAATGGGGCATGGCCCCGGGCGCGCGGTTGCGCGTCAGGGGTGCCATCACGACACGGTTGGCCAGGGACAAGGCGCCCGCACGCGCGGGCTCGAACAAATTGCGGGCCACGACGCGCGTGGGCCTACTTGATCAGGCCTTCGGCGCGCATCGCGGCCTGCACGGCGGGACGGGCCAGCATGCGCTCGCGAAATGCCACCAGGTTGGGATAGGGCGTGAGATCGATCTTGGTGGGCACCGCCCAGCCGGATACCGTGAACAGGTAGGCGTCGGCAACACAGAACTCGTCACCCGTCAGGTAGTTCTTGCCTGCCAGTTGCTCATCAACCCACTTGAAGCGATTGGCCAGGCGGTCGCGCGAGATGACCTTGGCGTCTTCGGGCATCGCGGCGTTGAACAGGGGGCTGAAGCTCTTGTGCAGCTCGGTGCCGATGAAGGTCAGCCATTCCTGCACGCGGTAGCGGGCCATGGTGCCGTTGGCCGGGGCAAGGCGCTTGGCCGGCACCTGATCGGCGATGTACTGCACGATGGCCGGGCCTTCGCGCAGGCGTTCGCCGTTGTCCAGCTCCAGCAGCGGCACATAACCCAGCGGATTGATGGTGTAGTAGTCGGTGCCGTCGGCGAGCTTGTGGGTCTTGGTGGGCGCAGCCAGCGCCTCGAAGGGCAAGCCGGACTCGTGCAACACGATGTGGGGCGACAGGGAACAGGCGCCGGGGGAGTAATACAGTTTCAAGACAGGCTCTCCGTGTTATAAAAAAAGTAGCAAACCATCAAGGAAGGACGCCCGCTACGGGCAAGAACAATCACAACTGGGGACTAGAAGGCGTTTTTCAATGCCCAGGACGCCCTAGCTGCGAAACGAGGGATCGGTTCGGTCCAGGCGCCGCAGCAGCGCCGGCCAGGCGATCTGCGAACCCATGCCAGCCGTGACCGCTTTGCGCACCTGCTCCAGGCCTTGCAGGATGCGCGGGTCGACCTGCACCAGCTCGCCGCCGGCCTGCGCATCGATCTGGATGCGGCAGGTGTTCTCGAAGGTGTACATGGCCAGGAAGGCATCCGCCACGGTGGGCCCCACGGTCAACAGACCATGGTTGCGCAGCATCAGGAAATTGCGATCGCCCAGATCGTTCACCAGGCGCGGCTTTTCATCGTCGCGCAGGGCCACGCCCTCGTAGTCGTGATAGGCCAGCGAGCTGACCACGAAGATGCTTTGCTGGCTGATGGGCAGCACACCACACTTTTGCGCGCTGACGGCCACCCCCGCGCGGCTGTGGGTGTGCAGCACACAGCCCACGTCCTCACGCGCTTCATGGATACAGCTGTGGATGGTGAAGCCCGCCGGGTTCACGGGGAACGGCGTGTCGTGCAGCTTGTTGCATTGCTGGTCGACCTTGACCAGGGATGAGGCCGTGATTTCGTCGAACATCAGGCCGTAGGGGTTGATCAGGAAATGGTGCTCGGGGCCGGGCACCCGCGCACTGATGTGGGTGAACACCAGATCGCTCCAGCCGTAGAGCGCCACCAGGCGGTAGGCGGCCGCCAGGTCGACACGCAATTGCCATTCTTCGGCACTGACCACTTCCTTGAGCGAGGGGATCTTCATGAGGGGAGTCTCCAGGGTTGAGGGGACGTCGGCGCGGCGCCGTGTGCGCGCGCGCTGCGGAATTCGCTGGCGCTGGCGCCGGTGTGCTTGCGAAACACGCGGCTGAAATGCGATGCATTGCCAAAACCCCAGGACAGCGCGATGTCGGTGATGGGTCGTCCCCCGCTGGAGTCGGCCAGCAGATCGCGCACACAGGCCTGCAGGCGCTCGCGCTGGATGTAGGCCGCGATGCTGTCGCCTTCCTCGGCAAAGGCGTGGTAGAGCAGGCGCCGGCTGCAGTTGAGCCCGCGGGCGATGGCGTCGACGTTCAGGCCAGGGTCTGCCAGGTGGCGGGCAACATAGGCGCGGATGCGGTCGCGCAGCGCCTCGCGCTGGGTGGCGGCGGTCTCCTGCCCGGCCAGTTCCATCAGCGACAGCTCCACCAGGTGCACGATCAGCTCGCCCGCACCCTTGGCCGCCGCTTCGCTCATGTGCGGCAGCTCCAGGTAGGTGTTGCGCATGGTCTCCAGCGCCACACGCGAAATGCCGCTGGCGCCCAGGCGCCGGGCCATGCCGGGTTCCAGACGGACCCCGCGTTGCTCAAGGCGGTCCTTGGGCAGCATCACGATCAGGTGTTCGACCCGCTCGGGGTTGGCGATTTCGTAGTCGCGCGTGGTGTCGTAGATCACCCAGGCGCCGCTGCGCGCCTCGGCCTGGCGCTGCTGCTGTTGCACCTGGGCGGCGCCATGCCAGGGCGCAACGATCTTGAGGTAAGGCGTCTGGCTGCCACGGGCCAGCGAACGCGTCTTGACCACCCGGTGGCGATTGGCCTCCAGGCGCGTCAGGATGACATCACCCGCGTGGCTGGCCGCCATGCGGCCGTCAAACTCGGTGTCGCCATACAGGTCGGAGTCCAGACCCCCGAAGAGCTGATGCACCCACTCGCGCCATTGCGGCGCGCGGTCGCGCACGGGCACGCTGTCGGTGTTGAAGCTCAGGCTGGTGGCCATGGCGGGCGCGGGGTAGGGACGGGAGCGGCCATTATCCGGCGATGGCAAGGTGCATGCGTGACAACACAGAGCCATCGATGCGGGAAAACCCTGGGCGTGTTTCGCGAATCGGCCAATGCAATTTGCACAGTCTGCAAAGCAGGCGCGCCCTAGGGGAAACATCATGCGTGGATGGTGCGTCGGGCAGGTACAACCGACGCCCACCACCAACGAGGAGATGCCGATCATGAAACGTGCTTCAACGCTGCAACGTCGTCAATGGATCAAGGGTGCCGCCGCCCTGGGCGCGGCCAGCATCGCACCGCAACTGGCCGCGCAGTCGGCTCCCGTGCGGGTGGGCTACGCCATGGCACGCACCGGGCCCTGGACGGGCGGTGCGCAGGTGAGCCAGGAGCCCAATTTCCTGTTGTGGGCCGAGCAGCAGAACGCCGCCGGCGGCCTGGACGTCAAGGGCGTCAAGCGGCCCATCGAGCTCATCAGCAGCGACGACCGCAGCGATGTCGAAACCGTGGTGCGCACCTATGAAAAGCTCATGGGCAGCGACAAGGTGGACCTGGTGTTGCCGCCCTGGGGCAGCAACGCCAACTTTGCGGTGGCTCCGCTGGCCAACCGCTTTGGTTATCCGTTTCTCGCGCCGACAGCCCTCTCGCGCCGTCTGGTGGAGATGAAGCTGCCGTACTTCTTCCTTCTGTTGCAGCAGCCCAAGCCCATGTGCGAGGCCCTGGTGGACATGCTCAAGGCCAATGGCGCCAAGACCTTGGCCTGTGTCTACGTGGACGACCTGTTCGGCCTGGAGAACTACGCAGCCCTCAAGGTGGCGGTGCAGGGCAGTGGCATCAGCCTGGTGCAGGAAACCAGCTACCCGGGCGGCGTGAAGGATTTGTCACCGGTGATGCGCTCCATCAAGGACAAGAACCCGGATGCCTTCGTGGGCTTCACCTATCCACCCGACACCATCCTGGCCAGCCGGCAGAGCAAGGAGATCGGCTTCAACCCGAAATTCTTCTACGGCTCGGTGGGCACCG